>LSNW01000018.1 GCA_001566965.1 Methylothermaceae bacteria B42
CTCTGCTTCCCAGAGGGCCATCGAACTATCGCACCGGACCAAATCAAGTTCTTCATGGTGGATACAATATACAAGGGCATTCCGGACAAGTGCGTAACGTCAGTTAATCAATATAACCCCTGGCATTAAACGCCTGGGTAGCCAGGCTGCCATGCCAAAAAGGCGCGGCCACGGTCAGGTGCCGAACCAACTTGGGATCAGGCGCGCGATACACCATCCGGAACCTGTCCCGGTTATTATCAATGCCGATCTCCCCCATCACTTTGCTGCCATCCTCTTTCTCAATCCGCTGATGCCAACGGGGCAGGCTCAAATCCAGTTCGACGGCATAAGATTGCCGGGGCGCCAGCACGATCACGGCGTGTTCCGTCAAAGGGGCATCGCGGCAACCCTGATAAAGCGGTTCATAACGCCAGCGGGCTTCCACCGTTGGCAGCAAGTGAAAAGCGCAATGATCGCCAGGATCGGCCAAAGCCAAGGGCGCGTCGGAAACATTTTTCAGGGTTACCTTGATTTTGGGACTCAAAGGTAATTCCGGCGCCCGAGGCGCTGGCCTGCCGTTTCGCCACCCACGGCGGTTAACCCGCAGCATTTCCAGTTGAACCCCCAATGGACTCCAGCGGAAGTCTCTGAGCACCGCTGTGCCACCGGATCCCACCGCCACTTGAACTTCCATTGGAACCTGCAATTTCCCTCGAAAGCCCCGGCGCGACTCAATTTTTCGCCCTTGCCCTTGCTGGACAAAAAACTGCTCGATGCCGTAACGCACATTAACCACATTTCTGGCCCTGCCCCAACGGGGAAAATCAATCCTTCCTTTAAGAAAAATACCTTCAGTGGGAAGCTGGTCAGTCAGATAATCGAAAACATATAATCCGTTGTCGGCAGGCTTGAGCACGGCGAAAACGGGATAGTCCCTTTCCTGCAAATGATCCTTGACACTGCCCCGCATTTGCCGCTCAGAGACAGTGTTAAAGGGATAGCGCAAACGGACAAAGTCACCCCGCATCGGGTCGCGGGGATCAATAGGCGCGGTTCGAAGATAGATCGTCCGGCCCTTGGCCAAAATCCATTCCCGCTTGCCCGCCATCCAGCCCAGGGCCGCAATCTGAAACACAACTGCGGCAATTACCAGCCACCTACGCATGAGCAGTCTCCGTTGGTCTGAATTTGGCGTAAAGGATACCTATTCCTAAAAACATCAGGCCAAGCAACAGGAACATCATCGACCGGACCAGCAAACTGTCAAACAAATCGACAAACCGGTGCATGAGCAGTGCCGCCATCAACACGCAACCCGCGCTTACCCGCCGCAAACTGTGAATCTGAATGCCCTGAATTATCATTAGAATACAATGGCCCAGGAAAATCAGATTGAATATCAACAAGATCCACCCGCTTAAATAACCTCTGTCTGCGGCGATGACCAGGATAAAGGTGGTCAGTACCAACCCCACCCCAACCCAAGCCATCCAGTCCGGCTTTTTCCGCGACTCCCGCACCAACGCCCACAACCAGGCCAGCGCCGCCAATAGCAAGGGCAGCAAATAATAAATCTGTTGCCAGGATTGCACGCCGCCATCGTGGCGGATAATCCTATGGCCAAAGGAAAAACTCAGGGAATAAAGAAGCAACAAATAGACCGGGAAGCCAAGCCACCAAAACACGGGAGCGCTTTCGGGAAATTGGCTGGATTGAACTAATCTGGCCAGCGCCAAATAAAGCATTGCCAAATAGAAGGCGATAAATATCGCGTTTTTTCCGCCATCCCAAAAATCGGCAACATAGGAAAAATAATTTAAAGAGAAAAACAGCAACGAGAAAAACAACAAAACCCGGGAACGCAACCACCAGGCCAAGGGAATCAAGGCCAGCAGCACCAGCAACCAGCCCGCCATCATCGGGTGGCGGAAAACGATCAATTCACTCCAGCTCCAGACCGCCAAAATAGCCACCGCCAACAACCCTTGCGCCGCTGAAGGCAATGCCCACGCCATTGCCAGAGCGCCCGCGCCCCAGAGTAAATAGCCATTGGGGTAATGTTCATCTATATGGTAGATCTGGGCAATCAACCAAATGCCAGCGCCAAACAGCATCGTCCCGAGCAAATGCCATCCTTCCCTGACCCACTGGGGAGAATTCTCACGGGACCGCCAATACAGCCCCAATCCATGGGTCACGAGCAAACCAGCAAATACGATGCTCAACTTGGCGATTTTAGGCATCACCGCCCAGTTATAGGCAAAAAACAAAATGACGCCCAAACCAATGACAATCGCGCCGATGGCGGGGAAAACCAGCCTGTCCCAACCGGATTGCCGGACCGCATAACGTGTCTTCAATTGCCGGGCCTGGTCTGAAGTAATCACCCCTTCTTTTTCCCAGGCGGCAATTTCCCCCAGTAACCATCGTACCTGTCTGTTCATGGTTTGTGTTCTCCGGTTTTATTGCCTTCTTGCCTATAAACAGTTTGCAGCATAGTCCGGTCTTCCTTTTGCGGAACGCCGTTAACTCATCCTTGAGATCTTGATGGCGGCCATCCAAGCCGCCAACACTTGCGAAAGGAAGACTGGAACACCCTCTCCCCAACCCCTCTCCCAAAGGGAGAGGGGATTCCAGGAATGATCCGTCGCTCCCTCCCCCGCTTGCGGGGGAAGGTCGGGGAAGGGGCATCTTGCCCGCGAGTCAATGACAAGATTTCTTGCCAGACCGCTCACTTCGTTTGAAAACTCCCTTGGAATGACCGTGCGTAACATCAGTTCATGACTTCGCTACGGCCAATCACCAAAGACACATTGGCCCCGCCAAAAGCATAGGTATTGCTCATACAAACCGGCCGGTTTTGATCCAAGATTTGGCCGCCGTCGGTGAATGGCAGAGGCGGCAACTGGGGATCTGGACAGCCATCCCAATGATGCACTGGCATCGGCAGCCGCGGTTGTTGCAAAATCCCTGCGCAGATCGCTAACTCTACCGCGCCGGAAGCGCCGAGGCAATGGCCCGTGAGGGGCTTGGTGGCGCCGCAAGGCACGCTATCGCCAAAAATATCGAATACCACCTTGGCCTCCATGGCGTCGTTGTGATGCGTGGCGGTGCCGTGGAGGTTGAGATAGCCAATCCGCTCCGGTTTTATACCGGCATCGGCCAGCGCTTGTTCCATTGCGGCCCGCGCGCCTTTCCCCGCCGGATCCGGCGCTGACAGGTGATAAGCGTCGCTGCTCATGCCAATGCCCAAAAGCGCCAGGGGCGCCGGATCCCGGGTCAGCAGAAAAAGCGCCGCGCCTTCCCCCAAAACCGTACCATCCCGGTTTTTGCTGAAAGGATTACACGCCGTTTGGCTCAACGCACCCAGGGCGGCGAATCCCTGTATCGTGGTACCGGAAAAGGTTTCCGCGCCGCCGGCAATCACCGCATCACAAAAACCCAAACGAAGAAGATTGCGGGCCGAATGCATGGCCTGGGCCGAAGCGGCGCAACCGGTTCCGACCGACCAGGCCGGTCCGTGGATGTTTAAATAAGCGGCCACAAATTCCGCCGCGCCGCCAATTTCCTGCTGCTTGTAGTCAAATGCCGCCGGAAACTTTTCCGTACGGCGGAATCGTTTCAAAGCCGTTTCCCCTTCCCGGATACCGGAAGCGCTGGTGCCAATCATCACGCCCATCCGATGATTGCCGTATTTTGCAATAACATCTTGTAAAGGGTCCGCGATTTTTTGGATTGCCTTTAACAGTAGTTGATTATTCCGGCACCGGTAACGCGCCAGTTCCGAAGGGATATCCGGCAAGGATTCGTTTACCGTCGCCAATGGAAAGGGAGCGGCGGGACTGAAAACATCAGACCGGGGGTGAAAAATCAGCGAAGGGCTGAGCGCCATCCCAATAGCGTTTTTTTCCGCCGCGGAAACGACGGAAAAAGCCCGAATAAAACAAGGTAACGATATTTCCATTGGGAAAGCTTAGCACTCCCCGAGTTGAGAAAACAGGCCTTAAAACCAAGGGGCATTTAACTATGGAAATTAACTATAAGCCGCCCCGGCAAATTTCTCCGCCAATGTCCGTGCTTAGGGGGTGAGTGTTGATGATGACATTGACACCATCACATGACTTAACATCAATTTCTATTTAGAGGTACTGAGAAATGAAAAAATCTATCAAAATTTTGGCTTTGGCACTGGGTTTGAGCGCTGTTTATACTGGTTCCGTTTTGGCCGAAGGCTCTACAATTACTGGCGGATCCGTCACGAATAACGCCACTATTTCGAATTCACGCAATACTGCAACAGGCTCAGGTGGTGGTTTCCTTGGAATCGGCTCAAAACAATCTGAAGCAAACCAAGGCACAGTCAAAATCAAAAATTCCACCTTGCGGAATACCCGGATCAGTAACCGCGCCAATATCCGTAATAGCCAAAACACTGCACGCGATGGTGGACGCGCGGATCAAGGATCGGTAGTCATCGAATAACTTTTAAACAAATAGGTTACAGAGTACAGGGAAGTACTCAGTGCCTATTTTCGTTCAAACCTGAATAGTTGTGAGGACGGACCTAATGTTAAATTCCATTTCAAACAGACTAATGGTACGAACGTCATTGTTATGCTTGTTGTATTCAGGATTTTGCATTTCAGCAGATCTGAACGACGGGATCCCCCCAGACACCCCTATAGACGATTCCTTAAAAACCAACATCAACGAATCCTTCATTAACAGCAAGGCCAAGGGTTTATTGATGATGGGTAGCGATAAAGTTATTTCCGAAGAAGACGGCGTGGTGGGCCAGGGAAATATTGTCATCAAGCCGGGTGTCGATCTGCCGCCTGGGGTGATCATTATCAATAATTCCGATGTGAATGGCGCCACAGCAGTATCAAAATAAAGACTCGATTATTCCAAGCATTGCAGGCCGATCATGAAAGTTTCAACACATTTACGCCTTTCTACCCTTATCCCTGGCGCTTTCATTGCCGCCTTAATCAGCGGATGTGGCCTCAGCCCACAAGATGTCGATCTGGACCTAAACCAGACCTTGCCGGAAGTAAACTCCACGGTCTTCAGTCAAGCAATCGCAGATCTGGGGAAAGCCAATGTGATTTATGGACGCGGCCCTCTTAGGGTGATGTCAAAACCGATCCGCGACAACACCGGCACTTCCCTTCCCACCCAGGGCGAGATCCCCCAGGACATTTCAGAAATGGTGAAAAGCGCCCTCAACGCCATTGGTGGGGATATTTTATATGTGCCTTTCGACCCCGAATTCATGATCAGCACGGCCCAAACCGGTTATACCAAGTGGGGTGATAAATATCTGCCCAACGTGGTGCTGGTGGGCGGACTCACCGAATTTGACCGTGGCCTGGTCACCAAGGAAGAAGGCGCAGATATCAGCGGCAGCGCCGAGGATTTGGGCGTGCCCATGGGCCTGGATTTCAGCGACATCCGCAAAAGCTCGCTGGCGCGCATTACCCTGGATTTCAATCTGGTGGATTTCAAAACCTTTACTGGTATCCCCTTCATGCAGGCAGTCAACAGCATCCGGGTACATAAAGGCGTCGGCAAAGATGAACTTGGGTTTACTGTTTACGGCCAAACCCTGGGGCTGCGGGGCAACATCAAAAAAATCCAGGGCCGTCATGCCGCGATCCGGCTTTTGGTCCAACTCAGCATCATTCAAATTGTCGGCAAATATCAAAAGCTCCCCTATTGGCGGTTGATTCCCAACTCCCAACCCGATCAAGTAGTGCTGGATCAAATCCGCGAAGACTATTACCGCCTAGAACCCACGGAGCGCATTGTCAAAATTCAGGAATATCTTTATCTGTACGGCAAACCTGTCCAGATTACCGGCCAGCTGGACGAGGCCACTATCCAAGCCATCGAAGCTTTCAAAACGGAATACGGCATAACCCAGGCCGACCCGGTCAGCGAAGAGCTGTACCTGGCCTTGTTTGAAAACGTACCATTGGACGTTGTCGCCAAAGTGCGCCGGCAACGGGTAAACGCTATGCTTGCCCAATACCGGCAGCAAGCCAATACCCTTGCCTCCCAAGCGCCCGCATCCCAGCCGCCCGTGGTTCAGCAAACGCCGAAACCGGCAGCGCCGAAGAAAGACGCCGCGCAACCCGCCTTGGGTGAACTGAAGGTCTGGACCGATAAGGAACAAGCGGCCATTGGCGATGAGATCGCGGTTTTCTTCACGGTGAGCAAACCCATGTTTGTCCGCATCGTTACCGTCAATTCGGCGGGACAAATGGCCACGCTGTTTCCCAACCCCCATCAGAACGATAATTATGTATTGCCCGGGAAAACTTACCGCATCCCCCCCAACAATGGGCCATTCAAATTGACGGTAAGCGCGCCGGTCGGGGTGGATAAAATCCGCGCGGTGGCCTCCACCAAGCCTGTCACTGCGGAAGATCTGCCCTTGACCAGCAATGGCGAATTCAAAGTGGATAGTGCCGAAGACGTCCAACGGGTATATGCCGGGGATGAGTTTCAAGTCCTCCCCCAAAACCAGCAAAATGCCGCAGCGCAATAGGAGATACGAACCATGAAACGGCTCACGCTTTTAGCCACCTTGATTTTGGTCACCGCCTGCGAAACCGCGCCCGTCCGGCGCGAAGATTACATTGTCCAGCATCCCGAATGGGATCCCCAGGTTGTCAAGATTATTCGCGCGGGCATGATCGCCAAGGGCATGACCAAGGAACAAGTCCGCGCCGCCTGGGGCCGGCGTTGCTATACCTGCCAGGGGACAAAAAAAGGGCCTTGGGGCGAATCCTGGGAATACCGGACCCAAGTGGTATTTTTTGATACCGAGGGTCGGGTAACCCGGTGGGAGCATAAATAATCTTGCTTACGAACACGATTCGCCCAAAGTGTTCCAGCCCCCTTCCGTGGGTGTTGGCGGCCTGGATGGCCACCATCAAGCCCCCAAGGATGGGTTTACGGCGTCCCGCGGAAGGGGGTCTGGAACACTTTGAAAGTCACAAGGAGCCACCAAATTTTTACATCGTTAAATGCAATGAAAAACACTGAGAGGTATCCACAATGAAGACAATCCATTCCCTCCATCACCAACCCAAGCTACGAAAGCTGGCCATGGCTATCCTGACGGCAACCCTGAGCTTGCCAGCCATGGCGGAAGAAGTCCGCCTGTTCACCCAACCGCCCAGCGCCGATGAAATGGGACGGTTGTTATTCCCTGACAAAGCGGTGGGACAGCGGCCAAAGGTCAAAACCCGCTCTCTCACCTTTACCACGGTTTCCAAAAAAACCAATCAAGTCGCCCAATCAGCGCCAAAAGAAACCGTTGGCATCGCCCTGCCCATTCAATTTGCGTTCAATTCCGCCGAGCTTTTGGGCGATGCCCGCGCTTATCTCGATGAAGTGGGAAAAATGCTGAGCATGGCGCAATTCAAAGACGAGCGGATTGTCCTGGAAGGCCATACCGATGCGATTGGCTCTGAAGACTATAACAACTGGCTGTCCAAAAGACGGGCCGAATCGGTCAAGGCTTATCTGACCTCCAAATTCGGGATCGATCCGAAGCGCCTCATTGTTGTGGGCCGCGGCGAACAAGAACCCCTGCCGGGTCGCCATCCCAATGATGGGATCAACCGCCGGGTGGAATTGCACCGGGCAAGTAATTTGGCCGCTAATTAGAGGTAAATACCGTGGAAACTCATACATTTGCTTGGCTGGGGATGCTTTTTTGCCTATTTTCCTCCGTGGCGGACGCCGAAGCCTATAGCGGCAAAATTGTGATTGATGGGGTAGTCGTCGGTGAAGGCAGTTCCAATGTCGTGTCCGGCAATGGTAAGCGCTCGGTGCAAACCCGTTCATTACCCTGCTTCAGTGAAATCACGGTGAAAGCCGGCGTCGATTTGGTCATCCGGCAAGGAAAAAGCTGCGAAGCAAAAATCGACGCGGATAGCAATCTTCATCCCGTCATCGCCACGGATGTGAGGGGAAAACAGCTAATCATTTCCGCCAACCGCTCGTTTCAATCCCAAGGGCCGGTACAGGTTGAAGTCACCACGCCAAGGCTGGAACGGCTGGAAATCGGCGGCAGCTCTGATGTGACATTGGAGTCCATACGCTCGCCGGTATTGATTATTCTTCTCTCCGGCAGCGGCGAAATAAAAGGCCAGGGACAAGTGGACCAGCTGGAACTCCTGGCCGAAGGCAGCGGCGACTTTGACCTAAAGAACCTGAAAGCAGGCGACGTACACGTCAAAATCAGCGGCGCGGCCGACGCGCAGGTCTATGCCAGCCGCTCTCTCAAGGTGGATATCGACGGAGCTGGAGATGTGATTTACTACGGCCACCCGGCGCGGATAGAAAAAAATATCAGCGGGGCCGGGGATGTGGAAGCCTCGGATTAACCAACCTGAAGGATTCAAACTTTGATTATTTTACTTTTTATCGGACTCATGGCTTCTTCCGCCGTTGCCGCAATAGATAATATAGGGCCCACCACCTCAGCGGCAACCTTCTTATCTGTGACGCTTTCCATGGATAAACAGAAAATCACCACGCCCTTGCCATCCCGCTCTCCTCGTCCCAAAATGCTTGTGCCCCGCAATTGTCAGAAAAAAACCTGCCGGGTGATGGTTGAAGGTTATTCAGATTCAAAATACGTCTATGGCCAATTGGAAATTCATAAAGGTAAAGAAGCCAAAGGCTTCCTGTATCTCCCAAGCATGCAAGTTTACGTTTACGGAAAAGTCGTCGGCTCCCATTCGATCCTGGTGAAAGATACCAAAGGCAATCTTTACCGTTTGGTCCCAGTGAAGAATAATCAACCTTATAACAACAAATACCCAATGAGGAAATCCAAAGATTTTCGTTACTAAATTCAGCCACTGGCTTGCCCCTGCGGCGGTTTACTTTTACTGGTTGAGTTTTACCCTGCCCTGGCGTTGGGATGTGGGGCTGGGAATACTGGCTTTGCTGGGCGCTGCCGCCGGATTAACCAGCGCCCCGAGATTTCCCCCTCGCAGTTTGATGATCCTGGCCCTGCCGGTCGCCGCGACTATTTTATCCCTACTACTGAGTGACTTTACCAATCGCGGCCTTCAATTGGTCCTGTCTCTACTGCCCGCGCTCCTGCTCTATTGTTTGATTGCAGGGTTTTTCCGGCGCCAAGATATCATTTTGTTATTTTGGGTCTGGACCGGATTTGTGCTGTTCCTAGCCATCTGGTTGTTGACTGTTGCCGCGCTACATCCTTATCAAACGCCCACCCAATGGATCCAGCTGAGCCGCGTGACCGCTTTCAAGGTACCCAACGATATTACCCTGCTCACCATTTTGATGCCGGTGGCGGTGGTTCTCTTCCTCCTGAAAAAAAGGCTTTGGCACAAAGCACTCCCGCTTTCCGCCCTAGGGCTTGGATTGCTCGTGTCAGTGCTTTATCAAAGCAGGCTTGGGGTAATTGCCGCTGTCATTGGCATTGGGATGACATTGTTGCTTTCAGCTTGGACTCTCACTCAAGATCCTACTAAAAAAACTTTGCTTTTTCCCAGCAAAAGAACTTTGGTGTTAGGGCTGTCTTTCTCCCTCACCCTAATCTTCATTACCGACGCTGTCACCGGATTTCAGCTCCTTTCCAAATTAACCCAACCCTGGACGACCCGGTTACCTTTGTGGTTGGCGGCCCTGTGTATGTTCAGCAACTCCCCTGGTTGGGGGAATGGACCTGGAAGTTTTTTACTCCTTTACCGGGAATGCCTGCAATCATGGCAAATGTCTCATCTATTAGCAGTAGATCCACGAATCACCCCCTGGGCTCATAACCTTTATTTGGAGATTCTTGCCGAACAAGGCCTTATTGGATTTACTGCATGGATGGTTTCGCTAGGACTTGTGTTCCAAAAGGGCGTAAAATCCTTACCCAATACCAATTGTTTTGGTCATCAAATATTTGCGGTGGGAATTTTCACTTCTCTAAGCATTTTTTGTTTGATAGGTTTTTTTGAATTGAGCTTGTGGCGGCAATGGGTGGCTCCGTTATTACTAAGTTTGATGGCCGCTTGTCTTAAATGGGTGGAATCTCCACCAGAACAATAATGAGGAGATGGAGGAAAGTCATGAATAAAAATAAATCCCAAAAACGTTTTAATGCACCAAGGGCGCTCACTATTGGTTGTTCTTTGGTTTGCGGTACCGTTGTTCTATTAACCCCGGATTGGCGTAGCCAATTACTGGCGGGTTATGACCCCAATAATCCCCTAATTGGAGGACGAACGCTCAACGACACCCAGAAAAACATGGCCCAGGTAGTTTTTGAGGCTTGCAGCCAACGTAATGCTCAATTGGAGGAAGAATTCCGTAACCGGTGTAATGCGTTGGTTGGCGCCGCCAAACAAGGAGCACCGGAGGTTGAAGGGGCTATTCAACAGGCTTCCCCCGAGCAAACCCTTTCCTTCGGCATCGAGGCAACCCGCACCATGGCCGGCCATGTCAATATCGTCAGTGGCTCGCTTTTAGGACGGTTGAGCATGCTGCGCGCCGGTCTCGATAACCGGGCCTACCGGGTTGCGGGCGTTCAATTATTTCGCAATGGGAACCCCCTGAAAGGAGGGAATGCCGGCGATGATACCGACTTCGGTAAAATTGGCATCTGGCTGAATACCAGCTATCACATCGGGGATGTCGATTCCACTTTCTCACACCGGGGATTCAATTTTGAGAATTGGGGAGTAACCGCAGGCGCAGACTACCGCTTCACGGAAAACCTGGTGGCGGGAGGATCATTCAGTTATATCACCTCCGACAACGATTTTGACGGCGACGGCGGCGGCTCCAACAACGACTCCTACATCGGCTCGATTTACGGTTCTTATTACATCACCGATGCTTTCTATGTTGATGGCATCGCCTCCTATGGCGGCATTAATTTCGATATCACCCGCAATATACGTTACGCCATTCCAGGCGATACCGTAGAAACCAGAGCCCGGGCCGATACGAATGGGGAGCAATACGGCTTTGCCCTGAGCACTGGCTATCAGCTCCACTGGCAATCGCTCAATTTTACCCCTTATCTGCGATTCAGCTACCTGGGCTTTCACGTGGATGACTATAAGGAAAAGGGCGGCAACGGCTGGGGCATGCGATTCCGGGAACAAAATACCCGTTCAGTGAAAACCGTATTAGGCGCGCAAACCTCCTATGCCATCAGTCTGCCCTGGTTAGTGCTGACGCCCCAGTTCCGGGCCGAATGGCACCATGAATATAAAGACAATGCGCGCAATATCACCGCCAGCTTCTTGGGAGATCCGGTTGCCCAGGAATTTCTCATCAAAACCCCAAAACCCGACCGCAACTACGCCACTTTTGGCGTGGATTTCGCCGCCACCTTCGCCCATGGGGCTTCGGCTTTCGTCAATTATGAGGCCTTAGTGGGTTACAGAAATGTCAGCAGTCATAAGATTATGCTGGGGGCGCGGCTGGATTTCTGATCCCGAATAAGCCACGCGCTTAACAAGCCCCCGATAACGTTGTTGCCGGGGGCTGATTTTTGTCTTTATCGGCTCGCGCTAAATCTCGCTTCGTTACCGGCCGGGACAAAGAAAAACTCCCCGGCCGCATGGCCGGCATGGCGGATGGGGGAAAATTCCGGCACTTGGTGGAACTCCTGATCCTGCGCGGCATCGGCTACCAAAGCCGAAACCCGGTGATACAGTTTATAGGCTTCCAAGATGGTATCGTTCCCTTGCAGGGCTTGAATGATCGCCTTGGCAAAGATGGAATGGCCGCCGCCACCGCCATCCAGCACCGGTTCCAAACCGCCCGAAGTCAGCGCCTCGCGGGATTTGGCCTTGAGCATTAATTTGATCCACTCCGCCCGCTTCTCCGGGGTCATGCCCGATTCCAAACGGGCGACGGAATTACGGGTTAACGTCCCGGAATAACAAGAGTCGGCAATGACCAAAATATGCTTGGCGGAAATGATTCTGAGTAAATCGGTGATATCTTGGGTGGATATCCAATTGGCGGTATTTTCCAGCTCGGCATCCACGGGGAGCCAGTAACCCCGTTGGGTGACTTTTTCCAAGGTGCCGTGGCCGGCATAATAGATCAATAGATTATCCTTTTCCGTCAATTTTTTGCGGTATTCGCTCAAGGCCTTGAGCACATCGTAACGGGTGGCATTGATCAGTAATTTGGTTTTGAATCCGTAACGGGAACGCAATACTTTTGCCAACGCTTTGGCGTCTTTGATTGGGGTATCCAGTTTTGGCAAATATTGGTATTTTTCATTACCAATTATCAAAGCGTGATAGCCGCCAAACAATTCCCGGTTCAATAAACGGCCAATTAAAGGATTTCCCTCGACGGAGGTTTCTTTATCGGAAAATTTAAAGGGCCTGGCCATGCGGCTTTCTTTCAATAAAGCAAACTTGACTTCAGTGCGGCGGCTGGCCTTATCCACGGCAACGATATGCACGGGTGTTTCATCACTTAGTAAAGCAATCTCCACCTTGAAGGTCCCTTTGTCATCGACTTGATGCTCAATATCGTTGACCAGAAAGGAAAGCAATCCCGCCGGCGCTTCGATTCTGCCAATCACCGGACGTTTCTCTACCTCGCCGCGGACTTTGGCCACCAGGTTACCGCGGGTTGGACTCAAGACCGGCTCGATGATTTCAATTTTCGGGCCTGCGGCTTTAGCGACAACGGCGGGACGGGTCTTCTGCTCTTGTTGGACAGTCATATCTTTTTGCAACTGCTCTAGCTGTTTCTGCTTTTCAGCCAGCTGCTGTTCTGTTTGCTGCTTTTCCCGGGCCAAGGTATCCAATTGCTCTTGCAGGGCTTTCACCGCGACTTTTTGGGCGTTCATCTCCTGTTCTTTTTGCTGGAGCAGTTGGGATAGGCGCTGGAGTTCCGCGCTAGGGGTTACGCCATCTTGACGTTTTCTGGCCAATTCCTGACGCAAGGTCGCCAAGGCTTGTTCCTTTTTGTGCAACGCTTGCTGACTTTGCCGCATTTGGGATTGAAGGCTATTTAATTTCTTTTTGGAGTCGATCAATTCCGCCTTCATGGCGCTGATGGTCTCTTTGCTCCTGGCCAGCTCCATCCTCAATGCCGTTAATTCGGTTTCCTTCTGTTGCAGAATTTGCTGGCTGCCGGATTTCAATTGTTCCAGTTGCACTCGCTGTCGCTTGGCTTCCTGGGACAAGCTGGCAATCATTTTTTCCTTGGTTTGTAGCAGTTGTTGCTGTTGCTTGAGGCTTTCTTCCAAACGGCGGATTTCTTCGGGACTGGCGCCCGCGCTTTGTTTTTTGTTATTTAAAAGCTGCTGCAGGCGGCGAATTTCCTGGCGGCGTCGGTTGACTTGACTGCGATAGCGCTGGAGCTGGGATTGGGTTTGCGCCAAACGCTGTTTTAATCCAGCAACCTCTTCCCGCAAACTTTCCGCTTCCTGCTGATAGCGGGCGGATTCTTCACGCAAAGCATCCATTTTCCGGTTGTAGATTTCTACCGAAGCAGCAAATGCAATGTCGGTCTGGTCCAGTCCGGAAGCGCGGCGGTACCAGTTGAGGGCGGCCACGGGATCTTGCTTGACGCCCAAGCCCTGCTCATAGAGAAACCCCAAGTTAATCATAGCCGGGGCATAGCCCTGCTCCGCCGCCTTACGGTACCACTGAGCCGCCGTTTTGTAGTCAGGCTGCAAGCCAGCACCTTTTTCAAAAATCTCGCCTACATAGGTTTGCGCCTTGGGATCGCCTTGTTTGGCTTTCGGCAACCAGATTTTCAGAGCTGTGGCATAATTGGCCCGGTCATAGGCCACATATTCCCCGCCGCGGATTTCACAATCCACAGCGGTGGTTCGAACCGGGCGGCGGGCGGTGAGGAAAGTCATGTGCTGCCCCAGTTTTCTCACCTGCGCCGGTAACAGGCAGTCCACTACGTACAATTTATCAGCGTCCTTGGGACCGATGCCTGCCCTGTCGATATCAGTCAAACCAGAATCAGTCGCACAACCGGCCATCATGAAAACCAGAAAAGCCAGGAAAAAATAGAAAAGTGAAGATATGCCAGCTTGTCTCATGGGAAACACCGTTACGGTTGTCGTTGTTTAAACAACAATAAATTCTCAATTTATGCCTATAAAGATACATCCACTTGATATTTTGAAGGGTTCCGGTTTTCCTTCCGTGGGTGTTGACGGCCTGGATGGCCGTCATCAAGCCCTCAGGGATGAGTTAACGGCGTCCCACGGAAGGAAAACCGGAACCCCTTGGCGGCAAATACGTTATAAGCAAGTTCTTTTCAATAGGACACGTACATCATGCCCCAGATTCGCTTCTAAAGGAAAAAAAACCGCCTATTCCGCGGCGACACGGTTTCCACTGCTCGTATGCGCCGGTTGTCTTGCTGGTTGCGGCTTAATCAATGCCACCATCTCCCAGCAAGCCAAAGATTTTGGATTCCAGCGGGAAATCCTGCAAGGCAAGCCGTTCCAGCATGTTGCATTTTTTAATGGCTCACCCTGTGCCGATGGACAATGGCATGTTTATCTTGACGGCGATGGCAAGGCATGGCTAACCCCCCACCGGGCTGCCAGCGATCCAACCCCAAAAAAAAGCTTTCTGTTGGATTTAATGAAAAGCGATCCCGCCCCCAGTATGTACCTCGGCCGCCCTTGTTACCACGGCCTGGCTCATTCCCCATTATGCAATCCGTGGGTTTGGACGCAACAGCGCTATTCGCAAACCGTCGTCGAAAGCCTGGCTCAAGCATTGCAGCGGCGCTTGCCTGACAAACAGTGCCGAATTGTTCTCATCGGCTACAGCGGCGGCGGTGCGCTGGCCATGTTGATGGCGGCCAAATTACCACAAGCGCAAGGTATCGTTACCCTGGCAGGCAATCTGGATGTTGGCGCCTGGACACGCTTGCACGGTTTCTCGCCTTTAACCGGCTCCCTGGATCCGGCCCGACAACCAGCGTTACCCGAGGCCATTTATCAAATTCATGTTACCGGCACAGAAGATAAGCAGATTCCCCCAAATCTTATTATTCAGGCAATTCATAAATACCCCCATGCAGAACTCATCAAGATAAAAAATTTGAACCATCAGGGAAACTGGTCGACAATCTGGCCTGAGGTATTGCAAAAAATACGCTCACACTTAAAAAAACGAGAGGTAAATCAATAAATAACTAGAGAATGCACAGGAATTCACTCCAGGCATGGAGACCGTAGCAAGTAAAAAAAAATTCAATCCCAGAGCAAAAAAAAGCTCATCGGTACGTCCATACGAGATAAGCACATTCGTATGAAACGAAACAAATGATGAATCACGACACACACCATCGGCAAAATGCGGAATATTTACTAGGCTCCTGGCCAATACAAGCCTATGTTGGGTGGGTGATTCCGTTAATCAAGGGTGTGCCAATGTATCAGAACAAAATGAGAAAACAAAATTCCAATCCTGAAGATGCCGCCAAAGCGTTGGTTTTCGATCACTGGGCATTTCTGCAAAAATTGACCCAAAAACGCTTCCCGGAAGACGACAATATGGCGCACCAGGCCTTGGATTTCATCCTGGAAAAGCTCCAGGAAAACGATTGGAAACGGGTCCGGGCCTGGGAAGGGGAAGGCAAATTCACGACCTTTCTCGCCGTGCTGGCCGGCAGACTGATGACCGATTTCGTCCGCGCCCGATTTGGCCACCGGCGTCCTCCGGCGTGGCTACTGGCCAAGAAAGATCCCATCTGGCGCGATGCTTATCGGTCTCTCATGATTGAAAAGTACGAACGGGAAGAAACCGTTGGGCTCTTGCAAACCCGTTATCCAGAACATGATCCGGCAAAGATAAGACAATTGGTGGCCACCGTGATTGGACAATGCAACCGCCAACCTCAATTCAAAGAGGATAAGGTTTCTATAGAATCGGTAGCAGAATCCCAATCGGATAACACGATTCCCGAACAAGGCTTGACGCCGGACAAAAAAGAGTTATTGGAAATCCTGCAAAATTATATTCAGGGCGAACTCGACAACATTCCAGCGAGTATCGAGCCCATGTTAAATAAACTCCGGTCCAAGCTCCAATTGAGCGATGAGGACCGGCTGCTACTCAGGCTGCGTTTTTGCGAAGGATTGAAAATGCCCACCATCAAAGCCATGTTAGGTTTAAGCGGCGATCCATACAAACGCCTGAATAAACTCATTCTGCAATTACAACAAGCTTGCGAAGAGGCAAGCCTGACCCCCATTTGATTATGACTATCACCCTTGCACACTTGAAGGAGTCGCTCCATGACCGATAACCCCAACTTCCAGGAAATGGAAAAACTGTCAGCCACCTGTGGCCTAGCAGCCACCCGGCCCAATGATCCTGCTGGGGAATGTCCGCCCGATGCCGTGATGGCGGCGTTTTTAGAACATCGTCTGGACCAACGGGGCAAGAAAAAGATGCTCACCCATCTCAACCGCTGCGAAGATTGTTATCGACTTTGGGTAGAGACTTCCCTGCTCCTCCACGAAGAGGCTCCCGAATCCGCCGCCACTACGCCTTCCCAGGTCAAGGAAAAACGGCCTTCCCTGTGGGATAAAATGCGCGGTTGGCTGCCCGCCGCGCCAGTACTAGTACCCGCCTTGGCGGGCGCCGCGCTGACGGTCGCAGTGGTGGCCGTGCTGGTCAATCGCCCCGATTCCCAATTGCAACAGCCTACCCTGATCGCTTTGATCGAAAATCATCCCGGCGCGGAAAAACTGGCCGCCCAATTGCCCGAACCTTGGGAAGGCACGCCCCTTGCCTTTGATTCGGAAAGTTACAGCGCCGCCGAACGCGCCATTGCCGCAGGTATCTGGGAAACAAAACACCGGTTGGCTGATGGTCAAGCCCCGCTTCCCGGCATTCTTGAAGGCGATCTCACACAATGGCGGCAAGCCGATCTCAAGCCTTATTATCAGCTCGGCCAATGGCTGGCCACGGCGTGGATATTGGCCCAAAACGAATCCGGGTCGGTAAAAGACTGGCAAAAATTACTGCAAACCTCCCGAACACTGGCAACCCGACTGGCCACCCGTAACGACCACGAGGCAGCCAATGCGCGGCGACTGCTGACTCAATTGCAACCGGTGCTGCAAAGCCTTGCCCACCAGCAGGCCCCTCAAATTCGCGCTCAATTTGCCAGACAAATTCAAATCGCCATGGAACGGCTGTTTGTCTAGCCCTAGCCTGCAAATCCTTATGCGGTATCTATTTTTCTTTTCGGCCTTGCTTTTCCTGATTGGCGACAGCGACGGGATGGCGGCAACTTCCGGCAAACAGGAAGTTGCCTTCTATATCGAAACCTACGGGGAAATCGCCCCATCACAAAGCCCCCAAGTCGCTACCGCCCATAAGATCTTCAAGCAATTGCGGGCGGTGGCGGACAAAAACGCCCGCCGCCTGCCGAAACTGGTGGTCGTCAACAGCAAAACCAACGCTTGGGCCATCGCCTTGCCCAGCGGCCATATCGTCCTCTCCAAACACGCCCTGGATTTGTGTTTCAAAAATGCCGGCGCAGATCTGGCCCAGGCCCGGTTGGCTTTTGTCCTGGGACACGAGTTGGCCCATCTGGCCCACGATGACTATTGGCATCAAGAAGTGGAAGAATTTCTCGCCGGCAACCCCGATGCCGAACGGATCGCCCATTTTCTCGACCAGAGCTATGAAGCCCGGGAGGCGGAACTCGCCGCCGACGACAAAGGTTACATTTATGCGGCCATGGCGGGCTTTCCCGTCGACCGGCTGCTCCGGAAAAACGGCAAGCAGGATTTTTTCGCCTACTGGATGCAGCAGACCCAATCCCGCGTCACCGCTTCTCACCCCTTTCCCGAGGACCGGGCCGAACTGCTGCGCCGGCGCTTGGCCATGCTGCAACAACGGGTGGGATTTTTTGACTTCGGGGTCCGCCTGGCCCACTTTGGATATTGTGAAGACGCGGTGTACTTCCTCCAGGAATTCCAAAAAGTCTTTCCCGGACGGGCTGTACTCAACAACCTGGGCGTCTGTTACTTGCAAATGGCCCGCAATGCCATGAAGCCCAGCCGGGCCTGGTTCTATTGGATGCCCTTTCAGCTCGATGTGGAAACCCGGGCGGCGGCCCTCACCCGGGGCGGACCAATGATAGACGAGCAACGCAAATTTCTGAAAAACTATGCAGGTGAGCCGGAAACCGCCGACCAGTACCTGCAAACCGCCCTGGATTACCTGCAACGGGCCACCCAGGCTGATCCCGCCTATGTGCCGGCAAGGCTCAATCTGGCGATAGTCAATCTCTATCTGGGCCGTCCCCATCAAGCGCGGGCGGTTCTGAGCGAGGCCCTGCAACTGGCGCCCGATCCTCCGCAAGCCCTTTTGCTGGATGCCCTGGCGCTGTACGAACAAAGCGGCCCGGACGTGGATCTGTGGCCTTCCGCGGTAGCGCGATTGGAAAAGAGCATATCGAAAGGGCCGGAGTGGGTTTACAATTTGGCCCGCTTGTTGACGGCGCGGCCACGGATGGAAGAAGCCAACCCTCATTGGAACCGGCTCGCTGCAATTGCCGCCACCTTACCCGATGGTATCCGCGCCCAAGTTTGCGCCATGCAGAGCAAAACCCCGGCGCTTGCCTGTCTTGCCAGGCAAACTCAAGCGGCCACGGAACCGCCATGGCAGTGGCCGATTCCTGGCAAAGATGCGCCGCCTTTGACGCCCACCTTAAGAACAAAGCTATTCTCCGGATGGCAATCCATCCCTTTTGATTGGTACAAGCCCAAGTTATACGGCTTTATTCACCGCAATCCTAAAACTAAAGTGGAAGTATTGGAAATGAATCAAATGGTTCATCTCCAGGCCGCCAAAGGAGAATTTCCCCTAAAGCTCTCCGACATGCAACAATATTGCCCCAAGCCATTACAAAAATTCCCGGTTGCCCAAGGCGAACTTTTTCACTGCTACCCCTGGGCGGTGTTGGTACAAGAGGATAAAATTATTCAAATTTGGCAAGTTTCCCGCTAATCAACTCCCAGACCTTTGTCCTCCAATCATCCTCTTTCCATTCACCAACAGCCGCTCGCCCAGTTAGCCTCAAAACTGCAAAAACGGCTGCCGGAAAATTCCTTTTTAATCAATCTGTGCGATAACCGCTTGTGGTTTGCCGCAGGCTTGGCCGCAACCTTTGGAAAACGTCAGATTACCCTGCTTCCCCCCGCCAATACCCCCGGCGTTATCACGGAACTGCTTAATCTTTTTCCCGAAGCCATCGCCCTGACGGATAGGGAACAAGACCTACCCTGCCCCAAGCTCAATATATCCAGCCTTATAGAACCGGTTAATTGCGGCCGTCATGGATTTGGATCATCAATCCCAACTCTGGATCTGATTGCCTTCACTTCCGGCAGCACCGGCAAACCTCAACCCTGGCGTAAAAGCTGGCCAATGCTGGCCCATTGCGCGCGGCTGGCGCTCTCCTCGCTAGGTTTGGCCCGGCAATCCCTGGCCGTCATAGGTACCACCCCGCCGCAACATATGTACGGACTGGAAACCTCGGTCATCTGGCCTTTGTGTTCGAAACTGGTCCTGACTGACCAAAAGCCTTTTTATCCCGAGGACATCAGGCTCGCCATGGAAAAATCTTCGTTGCCTGTCCTGCTTGCGACAACACCAATGCACTTAAAAGCTTGCATCGACGAGGTTCACCGCTGGCATAATCTGGCCGCTGTGGTTTCCTCCACCGCCGCCCTGGATCCGGAACTGGCTGAAACATTTGAGGACAAAACCGGCAAGCCCCTTTGGGAATTGTATGGCAGCACCGAAACCCAGTCCTTTGCTTACCGCCGCCCGGCCCGAGAACCCTTATGGCGGCTTTACCCAGGAACGACCCTCCAACAGCGGGGAATGGTATTTTCCCTGCGCGCGCCTTGGCTGCCAAAACCGTTTGAACTGGCCGATGCTTTCAAACTTTGCGGCGAGGGGAAATTCCAGGTAGTGGGACGGCGAAGCGATCTTGTCAAAATTGCCGGGAAGAGAATCTCGCTGGCCGAACTCAATCTGCACTTGGCTCGAATTGACGGGGTTCAAGACGGTTGTTTCTACCAAACCAACTACCAACGCCTGGGAGCGCTGGTGGTCACTTCCCGTCCCAAGGCTGAAATTTTAACAGCGCTGCGTCAGGTCATTGACGAAGTATTTCTTCCCCGCCCCCTTTACCAGGTTGAAAAAATACCCCGTAATGCCACCGGCAAGCTTGTCAAATCAGAACTGGAAAAACTGCTCGCCACCCTTTCGCCCTCCAATCTACTGTAATGCGGAAACCCGCTTCGGCCCAAAGATTTCCTGAATACCCAATGGCACTTTGGAAGGCTCCAATTTCAGCGTGTAATGGGTTTTTCCTGAATTAGGCTGATACTCAAACACCATGGAACGGAATCCTGGCGCCGCAATCTTGACCAGCAATGGTTTGGATTCTGTAATAACAAACCGGGTGTCCGTTGCAAATTCCTTGATGACTTGACGGGTTGCGGGATCCATATAGGTAACGATAATCTTCTCGGGCCGCTTATCAGCGGGCATCACCAAGGTCACAACAGCAACCTTCTTGAGGGGAATTGCCTGAAATTGGGGGAAATGCTTGCTGCGGGTTTTAGAAGGCTCCACCTTCACCGTCTTATCCACCACAGCGCACTGATCCTTTTCCGCCAGCGCCTGATTGTGATAGGGACTGACGATATTCAGCGCCGCAAACACGGTAAATCCCCTCGTAAAGGCATCCAACCGGTTACTGGGTTGATAGATCCAGCACAAAACACCGCCCAGGATAATCAAAATAACAAACGGAACTGCTACCCCGGACAGGCTCTGGGTGAAGTGGTCATTGATAATATTGCCGAGTTTGACCAAAGCGGCGGATTCGTTATTACTGAAGAGATCGGTCAAACCGTAGCAGAATGACCCCAGTATGCCGCTGATGATTAATTTAGCAGGCGACTCCGCCTTCTTCTTTTCTTTGACTTGCGTCTGATTCAAGTCCACGGATGTGGTATTCATTTCCGGCCTCGCAAATAATAGTTATGCCTCTGAATTGAGCCAACCTGGCATCATAGAATTTTTTTCCGCATAACCAAGTAACACAGTAGGTTTTTAGGGCAGCTTAACTTAAACCCTAGAGCAAGGACAGGTATTTTTACCATTCTGACTGTATCAGGAAAATGCCTAGAAGCGTGGTAAAAAATGCTCGCTAGAACTTTAACGATGTTTTCGATGGCAATGGGAGAATGATTAACTAAGCCTTTGCCACAAACTGTCTTGATCCGGGATTTCCGCAATCGCCTGCGCCGCCATCACGCCCGACAAAACCGCGCCATAAACACCGCCCCCTGGCGCACTCCAGTGGCCCGCCAGATATAATCCATCCACGGGCGTTTTCGAACCCGGTCGGCCAGGGCCGATTTGCTGTGGCGTTGGGGCCCAACCGTAAGCCGAGCCGTTATGGTTCAAGGTGTAGCGTTCTAAGGTTCTAGGGGTGCCCGATTCTACCAGCAGAAGATGGTCGCTTAATCCAGGAAGCCTGTCTTCCGCCAAAGCCAGTAATCTATCACAATAAGTTTGCTTGGCTGTTCGCCATGACGGATTGTGATGGTGGTGGGCCAAGGTCGTCAACATCACCAAGTGTTGTCCCGGCGCCAACGAGGGATCGGTATGGGTGGGTATGGTGATGGAAAACCAATCCACCTCTCCCGCCTTGGTCCTCTGGAAGTGATTATCATGATCAAAATGTGGAAAATGGAATGATTCATGCCATTTCCCATCAATCCTGTTCCGGTCCACCGCCAGATAAACCACAAAAGCCGAAACCGAAGGCTGCAATCTTCGTATCCGCTTCAGAAACCGGGCGTTGACTTGATCGGCGGGCAGCATTTGCTGGAAGGTCTGGAACAGATCCACGTTGGAAATCACCACCGGCGCCCGGATTTCCTGGCCAGTATCGGTGGCCACCCCCACGGCGCACCCCTGTTCGGTGAGAATGCGCCGCACCCCCATCCGGTACAGTATTTCTCCTCCCATCGATTGAATGGATTCGGCCAGGGCATCCGCCAAGGTTTGAAACGACCCCCGGCAATATCCTGCACCATCACAAATATAGCCAACCAACATCAATGCCCAGTAAAGAAAGGACAGTTGCCTCGGGGGTAACCCCAAATAGGGCCATAATGCGCCAAGTACCGCCTTGAGCGCCTCATCGTCAAAATAGTGGTCCAAGACTTCGCCCAAAGTGGCATGGCGGTATTGGTGCAGAAGCACAGGGTTTTGGGCGTGTCCCGCCGCCGAGTGGGAAGTTTCATCGGCCAGCTTCTCGGTCAGGGCCAAGAAGGCCCGGAGCTTTTCCGCCTGCCCCGGAAAATATTCCGAAATCGCCGACTCGAAGCGGGCCATTCCCTGGGGCAAGGCTATTTCCAACCCTGGAAAAAATACATGAGCGATCGGGTCCAGGGGCAGAAAGGTGACTTTTGAACTCAGGCCGAGATGTTCCACCAGCAGGGCCAGGATTCGCCGGTAATCCGGGCCGGTGCTGGCGCATCCTCCCACGGCATGTACCCCGGAATCAAAGCGCCAGCCCCGGCGGCTGAATCCGTGCATATAGCCGCCGGGGCGGTCATGACGCTCGATCACCAAAACCGAACGGCCTAATTTGGCCAGCAGAGACGCTGCCGTCAGCCCGCCCGCGCCGGCGCCGATGACAATGACGTCATATTGCTCCAGGCGCGATTCCCGGTGGAAATTCACCCCTCAAACTCAATCGGCATAACCGTCTTCGGTGGGATCATAAATGACTTTAAAAACTTTATAGACCCCGGTCCCCAACGCACCGCTGGGAGTAAAGACGATCCGCCCCTGACCCTTATAAAGCGCCTCTTTGCGGTGAGTATCCGGACCGAAATAGAAAGGAATCCAGGTTTTACCCGTTAAATAAGTTTTAATTTCCGAAGGTTGCCCGATCAGGTCGTACACCCGCCCCTCGCTCATCCCTTTTTTCACCTTGGCAAAAGGGCTGTTGGCGGGGATATCTTCGCTGGAGAAATCAGTCGGACTGGTGCCGCGCTGAATTTTTGCCGAAGACTTGTCCGCCTGCGCTACTGGCGCCTCTTTCGCCGCCGACTGATTGGATCCGGATGATCCTTGAGTGGCGCATCCCGCGAAGAGACCCGCGCTAATGCCAAAAACCAGTAGAGCACGTTTATTTAGCATATTTCCCCCTTATTCTCTTATTATTCGAAATCAGTATGGTATCTTTAATTTATCCTTGAAAACAAATCCACGTTATGAGTGATATCAAAAGCAAACTCCGCGACTTTATCCTGGGGGAACTCATTTACTGCGAAGATCCCGCCCGGTTCGGCGATGACGAGGATCTTTTGGAAGCTGGCCTCGACAGCCTGGGGATCATGCGGCTCATCATGTTCGCGGAACGGGAATTTAACATTACCTTGCCCGACACCGAGGTAGAACCCGATTCCGTCCGCAGCTTAAATGCCTTAACCCATTGGATTGAATCTCACCGTTCATGAAACCTGATACGCTGCTTTTCAGTCCCGCCGATCATGTGATGCTGGTGATGGACCGGGAAATTCAAGCCGGCGGCATGCCGGGCTCTTGGTGTGGATTTGGCCTGGAACTGGCGGGCATCCCAAGGATGAGTGACATACGCCAGGGTTTAACGGAACTGGAACAGGCTTTCCCTACCCTTGCCGGCCGCATGATTCGCAAAGGAAAACGCTATGGCTGGCAAACCACGGATCAGATAATCCCCCTGTTTCACCATAAGATTGCCGATACCATGGAAGAGGATGCCTTTTTCCAACGCGCCGTCATGGATATCATGAATTCCTCTTCCGACGCTTTTGCGCATCACACCCGGCCACTGGTCTTCCATTTGATTGAAGGCAGGCAAAAGGCCATTCTGCTGGCGCGTTGGCTCCATCCTTTGCTGGATGCCGGCGGCGTCAAACGCTTGTTTGACTTTCTGATGAGCGCCAAACCCGAGCGGCAAAAATTTCTGAAGGGCGATCACTCCCTGGTTTCCAAAAAGCTCCACGGCTGGCCATGGTGGCACAAATTACGCCTGTTCTGGCGCGGAAAAAATCATAATGCATGGATCGACCGGCTCGGCAGCAGCCTGCCCACCCCGGAACTAACCTCCGATTCAACCTCCCGGCAACTGGTGACCGCCCGCTTGAAGCTGACGGAAGAAGAAACCCGGCAAGTGCTCCAAAACCTGCAACGCCGCGTGGGACTGGGTGGACAATCACTGTATTTCATCGCCGGTTTGATGCGGGCCCTGGAAACGATGGATATTGCCGTCCACAAGGATGCCTGGTGTATTCCCTATGCCTTCAACCTCAGGCCAGCCAACGCGCCGGTACCGGTCACCGGCAATCAGGTCAGCGTTCTTTTCGCCCAGGCACCCCATGAAATCGTCAAAAACCGGGAGAGCCTGTTTGCCCACCTCAAACAGCAATACGCCGACACCGTCCGCCAGGAACTGGACATGGCCTACCTGCCCCTGATGTGGCTTGGCCAATGGTTGTCCCTGGAAAAATTCGGCCGCATCCTGCGCCAACAACCTACCGGCGGCGAACGCAGTTCCGCCTGGTTTTCCGATATCGGGGAAATCCGCTTTGCCAAATCGGATTTCCTGGGCGCGCCCATCACCGATGTTCATCACGCCACCTTCGTCACCGCCCCACCCTCGCTGGCGGTACTGTTCAGCCGTTTTAACGGACAACTGAATGCCGCGATCAATTACCTGCAACCGGATTTTTCGCCCCAGTGGATAGCAAAATTTACCCAGGCGCTCAAAGAAGAATTATTGGCGGAATAATTCATGGATCTATTGCAGGGCTTCCGTCACCAGTTGCAAATGAACCCAGCGGCCCCATGCCTGACGGAAGGCCAGACAGTTTTGTCATACGCGCAAGCCGCCCGCCGCGCGGGTGGAATCGCCAAGGCCCTGCGGGCAGTGGCTTTGGCGCCGAACCGGCCGGTCGCCATCGCCGCCCCCAAGGGCGTTGATGCCGCCTGCGCGGTTCTGGGCATCCTGGCCTCGGGCCACTGTTATCTGCCCCTGGATATGAAAGGCCCGGAGACAAGAAGGCGCCAAATCCTCTTGGACAGCCACGCGGGCGCTATCGTCACACCCCTTGCCAGGCCGGGTTTGGACAGTCTCCCCGCCCTTGTTCTGGAGGAAATCCCGGAGGCGGACTTTCCATCGCAGTCCCCATTGCCGGAATCTCTCGCCGCGATCCTCTATACTTCTGGCTCCACCGGCACGCCCAAAGGGGTGGCCCTCAGCCACTCTGCCATCCAAGCTTTTAGCCAATGGGCGCGGCGGCTGGTCCGGCTTGGTCCCAAAGACCGCATCGCCGCCATCGCCCCGCTGCATTTTGATCTGTCCACTTTCGACCTGTTTTCCGTTCTCGGCGCTGGCGCCTGTCTCGACTTTCTCCCGGATGCGCTAACCTCTGCCCCAAGCCGTTTGACGGAATGGCTTGAAACCCGTGAAATCACCGGCTTCTATACCGTCCCCTCGCTGTTATCTTTTTGGACCTGGAAGGGAAATCTGAAACAAGCACAACTGAAACACTTGCGCTTCATTCTTTTTGCCGGCGAACCCTTCCCCACCCCTCAGTTGCGGGAGTTAGCCAACCTGCTCCCAACAGTAGCACTCCATAATCTGTACGGCCCCACGGAAACCAATGTGTGTTGCCACTGGCCCGTGGACCGTGCCCGCTTGCCCGGCGATCAGCCCATCCCCATCGGCAAGCCCGCCTGCGGTGATAAACTTAGAATCGACCCAGACACCGGTGAATTGCAAGTCAAAGGCCCGACTTTGTTCAGTGGCTACTGGCGGCAAGGCAAATTACAAACCACCTTGACTCGCGACGGCTGGTACCGAACCGGTGACCGGGTTTCTATTAATAACCTGGGGGAATATGTCTGGCAAGGGAGGCTGGACCGGATGGTGAAAATCTCAGGCCACCGGGTGGAACCGGCGGAGGTGGAAGCAGTTTTATCAGCTTTGACAAGCGTGAGGGAATGCGCCGTCGTTGCCATAGAAGGTGACTTCGGCATGGAACTGGCCGCTGCTGTCGTTTTAGAGCAGGACACGGCAATTACCCAAATCAGACAAGAATTAAAACAACGATTGCCAAGTTATATGCTTCCCAATCAATGGAAGGCTTTCTCTTCTCTACCGCTTTTGGCCAATGGCAAGCTGGATTTACAGGCTATTGGGAACTTTTTCAGCAAAAAACCATGTGACAAATAAAACGCCGGCTCTAGAGAGCCGGCGCTATGAGTGAATTGCATTTTACTTAAGATTACATCCGGTTTTGCTCGAATATATCGGTAATATACCCTTGATGGCCTGGACTTGCGGCGTTGCGGTAAATGGTTTCAAAATCCCGCATATCCATGGCATCACCATTGTTGGCCACGCCATTGCCCAGGTAAAGGCTGATTACCGCGCCCTTGTGAATAAACCAAAGGATATCATTGCCATCGCTGTGTTTGTCGTGAAGGTCCCAGAAAGTCCGGGCAACCCAGGTTTCATTCTCCCAGCCATTGCTGCAATTGGGCGGGCTTGTGCGTTTTTCCGCATCAAGCCCAAGCGCCCAGCGCCCGCTGCTAAAACCGCCATCGGCCACATTACGGCTGGGATAACCTACCCAGGCTGGCATGAAATTGGCAAAACCTTCCGTTAGCGCCATGCCAAGACGATCTGGATAACAACCGCTCAAAGTATGGCTGCCACCGCTGCCTGCCGGCCACTTTTTGTGCCAGAACTTACCTTGCAAAGCGTGGGCCATTTCATGGGTTACCACCCTCGCCTGACGGCCATGGGAAGGAATTAACCAGATATTCAGCCCATCCCAACTTGCACAACTCCAAGGGCTGTTCCCACCGCAATTATTCCAGGTATTGGGAAAGTGGAATTTGATGGGTTGAGAGTTTACCGGATCAATATTGCCATCCCAATACAGCCGGGACCACATATTCATGGCCGCATCCACCAGTTCACCGACGCTGTTGAACTCGCCACCGTCGGTATCCGCATAGCGATGACCCGCGTAAAAGCTGGAACCGATGTTGTATTGATCGGGATCGCGCCAGGAATAGGTATCGCCATCCTTATTTTGTGGCTGATAATAGCGGTTGTAGGAGCGGTAAAGAATGCGCAGGTGATCGCCACGGTAACCTTTGCTGGCTGGCACATTCAAGGTCCAATGGCCATTGTATTGCACCCAGTCGCTGGCCAGTTTTTGCCAAAAGCCGTTTTCCCGGGTCCAGGCTTCCACCCGGAAACCGAATCCGGGATGCAGGCTGTGATCCGCGCTCCATTTGGTGGAAAAAACGCCGCTCAGCGTATGACTGACCGAACCATGGCCGGCCAGCTTAGCCCTGTTGAAAACAGATGGTTTCAACACCTGGGGATTGATGATTAAATCAGGCAGGTCTTGCTCACTGCCGCTTCCCAGTTCATACACTTGTTTCAGCGGCAATCTGAAATTCGGCTTCGGCGAAAGCCTGGGCAAACGCCGCTTTTCCCGATAATCGCGAACCGCCACCGGCATGCTATCCATCACCTGGTAATAGTCCCGGGTCACAGCGGCACCCTTTGAGGGAGAACCGAAGATGGTTTCATAATCGCCGGCTCTCCACCGGCGGCTGTTGGCATCCAGACGATAATATAAATCCACGGTGACAGCCGCCGCTGGATGCACCAGATGCTTGTAACGGGCCAAAATATCAGGATCGTTAATCTTTCGCGCCCAATACCAGGGCACTTGATAAATGGTGCCGGTGATCCGGGGAGACATGCCTTCGGAAACCGGACGCACAAAATCGACGTTCAATTCAAGGTCCGCCCTGTCTCCCGGATAAAGTAAAAATGCCTGGCGGTCAACGCACACTTTCCAGCGCGGATCCCAGGTTTTGTCATCCCCAATGCGGGGCTGCACCGAAGGGTCGCGGATAATTTCATCCAAATTCAAGACCGGTTTCCCCTGTACTTCGGGATCGTTCGCGCATTTGGGGAATACTACTAACAGGGGGGTTTCGACTGCGACTTTTTCTTCATGGCGCAGTTGCACGACGACCCTGTCATCTCCTCCCGGCGTGCGGCCAGGATTGAATCCACCGGATTTGGCCTGAACCACCGCATTCCAATCCACCGCGTGCGGCTGATCGGCTTGAGCCACGGGCATGCCCACCAAAACGGCGGTGATGGATACGGCCAAAGGGTTGAACAATCGATAACGCATCATGTTTCTCCTTTCGTTGTTTGGTTAATTTGCACCCCTTTAACACGTACTCAAGCCAGAAAATTTTCCCTGGTGGTAAAATTACCAAACCGGAGGTTGCGCACGGTCATTCCAAAACAACCCTCAAACGGAATGAGCGGTCTGGCAAGGAATCCTGATATCGGCTTGCGGGCAAGTTACCCCCTCCCCAACCCTCCCCCGCTTGCGGGGGAGGGAGCGGCGGACCGTGCCTTGAATCCCCTCTCCCTCTGGGAGAGGGGCTGGGGTGAGGGTTATGGACCCATGCATTGATCCCCTCTCCCTCCGGGAGAGGCTGGGGGCGAGGGTACGAAAAAAAACGCCGGCAAGGCCGCCGGCGCATACAGGGGGAGGAGGTTCAATGGAAAGCAACTGCAATCGAAAGGAAATAAATCAATTGTTTCATTCACCCTTAAGTCACGGACATCGCTTTGTAAATTTGCACCGGTGGTAAAAATACCGGTTCAACCGATTGATATGATGCCCAACTCCGAAGACACCGCCAAAACCCTCCAACAATTCGGACGGCAAGGCCTGTTTGGCCACGGCGTTCCAAAGGAATGGCACGGCCATGGAAATACCTTTGCCGAACTGATCCGCCACCACGAAAAGGCCGGCGAAACCTGTCACGATCCTGGTTTGATCCTGGCCCTCAACGCCCATTTGTGGGGCGCGCTGTTTCCGATATTGCGTTTTGGCGATGAGCGGCAAAAACAGCAATGGCTGCCCGGGCTCGTGTCGGGCTCGTTCATCGGCGGCCACGCCATTACCGAACCGGAGGCAGGCTCCAACCCCGCCGATATGCAAACCCGCGCGGAAAATGACGGCAACGGTTTTCGCCTGAATGGCCACAAGCGCTATATCACCAACGCCCCCATTGCCGACGTGATGATCGTCTACGCTTATTTGCGGCAAAAGCCTTCGGCTTTCGTGCTGCGGCGCGGCGACCCCGGCTTTCATGCCAATGCCGAACACACTGTCATGGCCTGCCGGAGCGCGCCCATGGGGGAAGTCCTCCTGGACGACTGCCGGATTCCCACGGAAAGACTGCTGGGCAAACCCGGCGCGGGATTGATGATGATTCAAAGCGCCCTGGAATGGGAACGCGCCTTTATCTATGCCGGCATCGCCGGCGCCATGCAATGGCAGTTGGATCGAATCATTGAACACAGCCGCAAACGCCAAACCGGCGGCGGCCACCTGGGACGCCACCAGGCTATTTCCCACCGGATCGCCGACATGGCCACCCGCCTCGATACTCTCCGGCTTTGGTTGAAGGAATGCGCCCGGCTGGCCGATGCTGGCAAAAGGATGACTCTGGCTTCCGCCCAGACCAAACTGGTCGCCTCGGAAGCTTTTTTACAATCCACCCTGGACGCTGTCCATATTCTAGGCGCCAAAGGATTGGAAACCTCATCCGGCATGTCAGAATGGCTCAACGACGCCGCCTCGGGCAGACTATTCTCCGGCACCTCGGAAATCCAGAAAAATCTGATTGCCGCGTTGTTGGGGACGGGAGAAGGTTACCGGTTAAAAAACCGGGCTTCCTGATGATCTGACGCTTTTGACAGCCGCATGATGACTCATTTTCTACCTTTAATCCCTTCTTAATCAGGGTGAGCCCAGCCCCTTTTTCAAACTGGAAAAGGGGCTGGGCGAACGACCGGACAGAACGTCCGGGCCGGGGCCTGTCATCCTGAATACCTCTCGCCAGGGACGGCAGGCACTCACTTTAATTCCCTTATTAATCAGGTCACATTCTCGACCAACCAAAGCGTGCATTTTGGAAACGTTTTGGAGCTTTAATTCCCTTCTTAATCAGGTCACATTCTCGACTTTGCGCGGCTGTTAAATCAACTTTTAGGAGGTGCTTTAATTCCCTTCTTAATCAGGTCACATTCTCGACGGTCTGGGTGTTCGAATAATAACGGCTCGAATAAGCTTTAATTCCCTTCTTAATCAGGTCACATTCTCGACGAATGGCAGCTAGATAAGGCAGATTTACGTAAGGCGCTTTAATTCCCTTCTTAATCAGGTCACATTCTCGACAGAGAGGAAGAGGAAACTGAGTGACAAAAAATGCGCTTTAATTCCCTTCTTAATCAGGTCACATTCTCGACGGCTATATTGTGGAATTTATTTTGCCAGGAGGGCTTTAATTCCCTTCTTAATCAGGTCACATTCTCGACTGTCAGTGTTAAACGTTTTTACAGGAGAAAGTCCAGCTTTAATTCCCTTCTTAATCAGGTCACATTCTCGACTGCACCCCTATTTTTTCTCCTTTTAATACAATTACTTACAACACGCCATGAAGAAAATTGCACGGCCAGAAAAGTTAACATGGTTATAACAAAATAACTTGAATTTATATAAATTCAGATTCTTTTTTAATCTATCACATCTCCCGTAACAGACAAGGGTTATTCGGACGCCTCCAACCAGCGTGGCAATTGTGGCGGCAGTTCCTTGATACGCCAGGGATCGTTTGCCGAGATTGCCAGTAATAGCGGCAGGAGTTTTTCTTCCACCCACCGGGCGAAGTCCTGCCATTCATTTTCAGAAATCGGCTTGAATCCGTGGGCGAGAATGGAATGGTTACGGCTTTGCAGAAGATCCAGCATGCTCTCTTTCTGTGATCTCCAAAATTCCGCGACCACTTCCCCGCCATAATCGGCGGCCAGGGTCCAGGCAGCGAACAGACCGGCCTGATATTTGCCTTCGCGGTTTTTCGTCAATGCCACGCCTTCGGGGATTTTCCCGGGCGGCACGTCTTTGGTTTCAATGCCGGCGGATTGCAAGATCCACTGAGCGCTCCATTCCAGCAACCGATAGATCCGGGCCACGGCGTCGTCATAGCGGCCCTGGGTGGCGCGGCGCTCGGCGTTGCGCCACAGATCAAACAGGCGCAGCGGTTCCCCCCGCCCCTCTTTCAGCATCATGTCCAGTGTGCCAAGCAATGGCCACCAGTGGCGGCCAAGGCGGGGGCGGTAACGTGAAAGTACCCGTTGTGCCGATACATGATCGAACCGGTCCCAGGCAGCAAAAGCGCGGCTGATATCGATTGCCCGCTCATATTCTCCGCGCAGCGCCGGGTCGGCGGGTGGCTGGATGTTTTTCAGCAGAAAAGCGGTTTCGTCGTAGGCATGACGCTCCCAGGCGTCCATGGCCCGCTCCAGTTGACGGCGAAAACGGCTCTGCTCGACCGCCGCCGGCATCACATATTCTGCGCCGGACTCCACCTTCACCAGATTCGAGCGGCTGCCGCTGACCAGTTGCAGTTCGATCCCCTCGTCAAGGGCAAATGCCACCAACGCCGCGCTCATGGTCTTGGTGCCGCCGGTGTAATCGGCGACAATACGCTCCGCGTCACGTTCTCGCGTCCTGAGCCAATCAACCAACGCACGATAAATGTCATCAAGGCTGTCCGGCTGAACGCGCAGAACAGCAAATTGGTCTTCCTGTAAATCGACCTGTGCCGGAATATTCGGCAGCGTCGGCTTGTCATCCCCAAAGTTCGCCTTGATGACGTTGCCCTTCCCGGTGATCTGGGTATAGGAGCCCTTGTTTCCCGTGGCTGGATCGTCGCCGGAGCAAACGAAACAGACGTGATCCGGTTTAAGTGCCTGTATGGCCTTGACTATTGGCTCGTGGGAGCCGCCGACAGTGCAAATAAGGGTGGTTTTCATGATTACTCCAGATATTCCAGTACTTTCAGACATCGCTGTTTCTGTTTGACCTTCTGCTTATTCGTGCCGGAAAAATCAGGATTCCATCTTCCTTCCTCTTGCCACAAGGATTTAATTTTCTCCGCCACAATACGTTGATCTCCGATATCCTCCCACTCTCCAGCCATAAGTTGGTTAAACAATATGGCACCAGGATTGTTATTGCGGTTGGCGGTAATGATTTTCTCCAGCTCACGTTCGAACGGGGAAAGCTGTGCCAGGCGTTCTTCTTCCGCTTTTTTCCGGTGCGCTTTTTCTTCCACTTCATGGATTGCCGCTGCCTCACGCGCAGCATGTTCCTTACGGAATATTCGGGCCTTTTCTGCAAGTGTGGATTGCCGCTCGCGAATCTCTGCGAGCCATTGCGACATGGCGTCGTTGTATTGCTCCATCAATTTTTCTGCTTCGGGCCATTCAGGAATTGTTTGATCGGGTTCAGTCATTTCCACCAGCAGCCAGCCGAAGGGTTTGAGGTAGCGTTTGTCGGCCTTGTCGCCAGTAGCGAGCCAGATTGTTTTGGCCTCTTTTCCCCAGTCTGGCTTTTGCCCTTTCCCCATTATGATCTTGATCGAGCGGACACCATTGAGCGTTACAGACTCGGCACCGCTGTGGCGGCCGACGCGCAACAGGAAGGCTTCGTTGTTTTCGAGGCGCTTGCAGATGCTATTATCATTCAACAGCGCTTCAACCGTTTTCCGCCACTGGGTGTCGAGAAAGCCGCGTTTTTTGAGCAGTTCGGTTTCACGCTCGAAGATGGGACGGTAGAAGCGATTGCAGGCCGTGGCAATTTCGCCAAAGCTGAAGCAAAGTTCCGGCAATTTCCCTTGTTCATTTTCTACCCTTCCCGGAGCGGAAATATTAAGCACCCCACGGAAGGCACGGAAACGGAACGGCGCGGCGCATTCGAGCAACTGATAAAGGTTTCGCTGTTCGGCCTGAGAACTGACCTCTTTCCCGTTCTTGGTAACCGGGTGTTTCTTGCGGTTGACGGCGAAGAGCACTTCTGCGCTGTTAAGGGCTTCCGGGCCTTGCCAGGCACAGTCGCCGACATGGACAAGGCGCATGGGGTCTTTGTGCAATTCGCGCATGGTGTAGTGGAACAGGCATTGTTGCAGCTCGCGATTGCGTTCCCCTCGTTCAGTACGTTGGCCCTGGTTGACCGCATCCAGCAACGCAGTTCTCATCGCCCCTTTCAACCCACTGCCCGGCAACATCAGCCACCGATCCGTCGGGTTGTAGTAGGCGCGCTCGATTTCCAGCGCATTGAGTACCTGTTTGCCACCGGATTCAACATTGGCCGCCTTGCCAATCCGATCTTCATACAGCTTCGCCATTTCAGTGCTGACTTTGACCACATTGGCCGCTGCCGGAATCAACCACTCTCGGTTGCGGTGGAAAAACGCCTGCACCTGCTTGAGCATATCCGGCGTCGCTTTTCCGTTGAGTATGGCATTTAACTGGCTGCGCTCGGCCGGCGGCAAATTTTCCAGCGCCCGCTGGTCAAACTCGTACAGGGCGTTGCCGTCGATCACATAGCTGGTGGGGGTATAGTCCTCATCGGTTCCCATGTGCACCGGCGACAAGGGGGTAATCCAGAGTTTTCGGGTTTCGGGGATGCCGCTCATGATGTTTCCTCCAATCGTACCGGCAACGCTGGTGCATAACCTTGATGGACGGTGGATTTGATAGCATTGGATAGCTTCTGACCATTACCACCCAGTCCCTGGCCGAAAAATGCGGCAACCACGCCATCGCGCCTGGCCAGCAACGCGCCGGTGTCTGCCATCAGTACAGGGTTTTTGAAAGGCCGTCCAGTATGTACAGCCACGTCACCGTGCCGTCCGAAACGGGTGAATGGCTGGTACCAGCTTTTCTCATCGTCGAAACCCTGACCCTGGGGCGCGCAGGGTGCGAGCGTCATCATGCAGTTGGCATTTTCCTGTGCAGGCCAGTTGCCGCTGACGGTATCTTTCACGTCAAATTTGCCCAGGCCGATACTGGCGTCGCGGCCATAACCCATACGGCCAACGTCTTGCAGCAGCTGCCCTGCTTCTTCCATTGACAGCCGTTTGCTGTCAATTGTGATATAGAGGTCGAGATGTAGGCCGGGCGCGAACCAGTGCTGCGCCATGGTGTAAGGTGCGAATTCGCCGGTGCCTGTCGTGCCGGTCATCCGGTTGATCGTATTGTGCGGCTGGACATACGCGGCCATCAGCTCATCGCTGGAGATGTCGCTGTCGGGCACGGCGTGGTTGAGCCATTGACGCAATGGCCTGGCAAAATGCTTGCGGGGCAGCCAGCGCCTTTTCTTCACGGCTTTGCGCTCGGCATCGGGTACTTCGTCGAAGCGGTGCAGGGGCAACGCCGGGCGTGGCAGGTAGCTGGCCGGGAAGGCGTCGGAGACAACTATGAACGGTTGTCCTTCGGTATAGCCTTGCAGCAGTTCGGTCAGACGATTCTCGCCCCAGCGATGCCGCGCCGCCCAGCAAAGTTGGCCGAACAGCGTGTCGCCCCGGATCGGCCCGCCAAAGGCGGAACGCGGGCGCAGGGTGGCAATCAGGGTTTCCATATCGTCTCCTTAAATTTGCACCTGTTCCAGTTTGTCCTGCACCGGCTCACCGTCCAGCGCCAAATCACGGAACGCCACCTTGCCGTAACCCCGCGAAATCGAGCCTCCAAGACCGGACAGTTCCACCAGCTTCAGGCCACGCAGAATGGGATCAAGCAGGTCTTCGCCGTCGATCACCTTGATGGTGAGCTGGAAATCAAAACGCGCGCCAGCGGGAACCCGTTCGGTGTTGCGCGGGTTTTCCGCCGTGCCCTTGATGCGGTCGATGGAATTTTCCATCTTGGTCTCAGTGAGCAGAAGGTTGTTGTCGCTCATCTCCTTCACCCAAGTGGGATCAAGGTTGCAATCCCAGAATGCCAGCCGTGTCGGGCCGATCTCCTCGACAAGCTTTGGATCATCCTGGCCGCCGCCGCTGGGGGCATAGCCGAACAGACGCAATATCTCGATGCCCTGGGCGCGGTTGCCATTGAGCTTGTCGATATGCTTGATCGCCAGTGCCTTGCCATCGGCAATGCCGACCACTCCAGCATGCCATTCCATCAGGCTGCGCATTTTTCCCTTCAGGCTCGAGCCGGGGATGTAGGGCTGATTAGTAACCGGGTTCTTGATGACGGGGTTGTCCGTGCCCCCGATATGCATTTCGGTGTTGCCGCCGCCGATGTGCAAGCCGCTTACCAGTTCGATCGTCCCGGTCAGTTTTGAGATTTTGTCCAGTTTCATGATCTATCTCCCTAGTCTTTTGGTCTGACGAGCTTGTAGAAACCCATGAAGGATTCCATGAACAGCTTAAAATGGCTCATGGTTTGTTTGTCTTGCACCTGATTCAGGCAATAGGTAAGTAACTCTAGAAAGTTCTTATCGACGAGCCCCTTGTTAGGGTCATTGTTTTTGTTGTTGCGGCCATGCGCATAAGCTGCTTTCGCCTTTAACATTTTTAGGAAGGGCAGAATTTCCTTTCTGAACTCGTCGTCTGTTTTTGTTTGGCTTTTTTCTTCCCACATGACGATTTCATTGTAAAAGTTCCTCAATTGGGATGGCTTGTTGCTCGACCCGTTGCTTCCAAGCTTCTTAGCTATTCGTTCGGGTATTTCACTAAAAAGGTTTTCTGATACATCTGAAAAATTAATTCCCTCGTAAATGGGTTGGCGTTCCTTCCGGGGATCGCCGCCGTGTCTTTTCTGGTTTGGATAACTCATGTCATTTACTCCTTCAGCTGCGCTGCTGGTAAAGGTGGATAAAAAGCGGAATCTTGAAGCGGCTGCCATACCGCTCGATGGGGTCACTCAGAATCTTGGCCAGTTCCTGCATTCGGCGCTCGCGCTCGTTCTGCCTGTCCTTGCCCTTGAGGGTTTGCTCCAGCATCCGGTAGGTGCGGTAGCTGAACCAGGAGCGCCAGATGGCGTTTTCCAGCCGGGGATGGTCGGATTTCAGGTTTTCCGCCATGTCTGCCAAGTCTTGCAAGCGGTAGAGATAGCAGGTGCTCAGGTCGAACTGGTCGTCTTTCTCCTCGATGGCTTCCAGGGTTTGCCACAAGTCGTCGAAATCTTTCCAGGAAACGGTTTGGCCAAACAGTGTCACGGCGTTCTTGCCCTCGTAACTTTTTGCGTGTTCCAGCGCCTGTTCCGCCATCTCGCCCATTTGCGCCACCGGCATACCCGGCTTGGTCATCA
>LSNW01000019.1 GCA_001566965.1 Methylothermaceae bacteria B42
CTCTGCTTCCCAGAGGGCCATCGAACTATCGCACCGGACCAAATCAAGTTCTTCATGGTGGATACAATATACAAGGGCCAGGGAAAGGGTGCAAAATCAAGCCATCTTGCGTAACACCCCTCTCCCCAACCCTCTCCCCAAGGGGCGAGGGAGTGGAATGGCTTTGCCGCCTGAAGGCGTAGGATTTACTGATCCCCTATTCAAAGACTTTAAAGGGTATCTATGCGATGCCCTTTTCTTTTTTGATAAAAACCTCAAAAATTACATGGGGATAGCAATGAAAAAACCCCGTAAACATCTGTTCACGAAGTTACTGGCAATACCATCGCTCTTCCTGGTTGCGGGCAGTGGGGCGCTTTTGTTGGACAAAGGAAATCCCGACCCGGAAAATGCTGTCTTCACCGGTATGGGCGATGCACAAACCCTGGCCAGGCATTTTGAGCGCTGGCAAGCCAGCCAGCAAAGCAAAGCCCCGGATCAATTGACCATCGCTCTGAGGGCTCCTCACGAAGAAGCCCAACGGCTGATCCGTGGTCAATTCCGTCTGAATCTGAAAAACGGCGAACTGACCGTTACCCTGACAAACGCGGAGAAAAAAACCTATAGCCTCTGGCTGGTGGACAAGCCGGACGATGGCGGTGGCAAGCAAACCCGCGCCATCCAGGTTGGCAACCTGGCGCCCGGCAAGGACGGACGAATAGCTTTTAATACCCGCCTGTCCGCGGATTTGTTTCCGCCCGGCTTTCATATCGACAAAGTGACCATCACCACCGATGACCGAGATCCAGAGGCCAGAATCACGCTGGCTGGCAGCCCATCCCTGTTCCAACGCCTTTACCATCAGAGGCGGCCCTGGCAATTAGCCCGGGTGGGCACCACCCAAACGTCTTCCCCGGCGCGTCCCGCCCTGGCCTTTTTGCTGCCCAAGCCGGCGATGGCCGACGCCGCGCAAGATACCAACGCGCTGCTGACCGATTTGATTGCCGAGGGAAGGCGGATTTTTCACGAGGAAACCTTTGACGGCAATGGCCGGACCTGCGGCACCTGTCACCGGGAGGATAACAATTTCACCATCGACCCCAACTACATTGCCAAATTGCCCAGCGATGATCCGCTGTTTGTTCACGAGCATAATCCCGATCTGGCCGGACTGGAGCATCCTGTTTTATTGAGGCAACTGGCCCTCTTCCAGGCCAATATGGATGGCTTTTACCGGCCACCTGTCCTGCGCGGTGTTCCTCATATCTTATCCCTTATCACTTCCAGTGACGTGGAGGACGAAGACAGCGATGTGATCGCCAGTTCCACCGGCTGGTCCGGCGACGGTTCCCTGTGCATGTTTGCGGTCGGCGCCATTCGCCAACACATGACCCGCACGCTCAACCGGGAGGAAGGCGTGGATTTCCGCCTGCCCACCGAATATGAACTGGACGCCCTGGAAGCCTATATGTTGTCTTTGGGACGCCAGCAAGACCCCGACCTGGAAACCATGGTGTTTAATAACCCGATTGTGGAACGGGGCAAGCTGCTGTTCAACACCAAGAAAAACCCGGTGGACGACGAAGGCAACCCGGTCTTCGGCCAGTCCGCCAATTGCAAGGGCTGCCATGTCAACGGCGGCGGCCATAGTTCTTCCACCCACGCCAACCCGATCCGCGACACTGGCGTGGAAAATGCCCCGGATACCCCCGCCCACCTGCTGGATCCGGCCATCGCATACGACGGTGGTTTCGGCCAGGAGCCGCGTAATTGCGGTCCTAATCTGGATCAACCCTGTTTCGGAGATGGGCGGTTCAGCACCCAAACCGTGATTGAAGCCGCCGATACGCCGCCCTATTTCCACAACAATTCCGTCAATACCATTGAACAGGTGGTGGCGTTTTACACGGGGCCGGCTTTCAATAATTCGCCGGGCGCGCTGACCGGTTCGGGTTCCAACCGGCAAATCAAGCTGGACGCCAGCCAGATGACCGCCATTGCCTTGTTCCTGCGCGCCATCAACGCAGTGGAAAATATCGACAGCTCCAACCGCCTGGATCAGAAAGCCAAGGTATTGAACAGACAGGATAGCCGCAAGGAAATCACCCTGGCCCTGGCGGAAACCGAAGATGCCCTGGAAGTACTGCAAGGCGGCGCCCTCAATGTTTACCCTCAGGCAGTCATTAAACTGCGCCGGGCATTACGATTGGAAAAAATCGCCCGCCGCACCGCCAACCAGCGCTGGCGCAACCGCATGCTGGACCGGGCAATCCGGTTTAAATCCCAGGCCAAGGATTTGATTGTGACAGATCAAGAATAGGGTTATTAAGGCTTTTGGGGGGGACGCCTGACAAAAGCCTGCAATTTTTCAAGAAACACGCGGGGAGAACCAAAACACATCTCCCCGCTCTCCACATTGACCGCCACCTGACTGCTCATCCCCTTGGCCAACCGATTCGCTGTTTTTGCATCAAGAATTTCATAACGGATTCGCATCCGGTATTCATATTCCTTGAGCGCGGCGGTCACTCGGATTTGTTGGCCAAAGCGGGCAGGGGCTATGTAGCGGATATTGAGTTCAATCACCGGCCACACATAACCGGTTTCCTTCATGGTCAAATAGTCATAGTCCAACTTGTCCAGCAAGGCGCAACGGGCGATTTCGAAATACTTGGCGTAATGGCCGTGCCAGACAATCCCCAGCATATCCGCGTCGAAGAAAGGCACGTCAATCAAGACTTCAGCGCTGGGCAGATCCTGGTCACTCAGATCCATCTTCTTCCCAGAAACAATAAAAGTTAAACCATTGCAGCGGCGCTTGCAGACAGTATGCTTCCAGCCGCTTGACATAAGGGCGGGCGTATTGCTCTACGGCTTGTCGGCGCAGTGAACGGTTACTGGGCAGCCGAACCTGGTCCAGGAGCTTTTCGAAATGAATGTGATAGCAGCCATCCTCTTTTCGAAAACAAAACAATGTATAAACCGGACATTTCAATAGATGCGCCAAAAGATAAGGGCCCTGGGGAAACCGCGCGGGCTTGCCCATAAAAGGCAATGTTACTGTGCGCTGAGGACTGCCTACTGGAATCCTGTCACCCACCAATACCACAAATTCACCGCGCTGGACTTTTTCGAACAATTGGATGGCGATGGCCGGGTTGATTTCAGTCACTTGAATCAAAGTGACGTGGCTTGCCTTGTCCACGCTGGACAGTAAACGATTGAATTTTTCCGTGTGCTTGGTATGCACCAGAATATTGAGCCTGACCCTTTGTTGAAAGTCCGCCAGCGCCCGGCAAATTTCCAGATTTCCCAGGTGAGAGGCCACCACCAGGGCGCCTTCCCCCCTTTCAAACAACGCCAATAACTCGGTCTTATCAAATCGCAAATGACTTCTATCAAACCGTCCCAACCAGACAATAATCTTATCCAGCAGGTTTTCCGCAAAGTATAGAAAATGACGATAACTGTGACGAAAACAGTTTGTTAAGCCCAATTCCGGGGCAAATTCCGCCAGATGCTTCAGGTAATCCAGCGATGCCGCCCGGGCACGGGAATTGACGATGAAGTAATAACCCACCACCGGATAAAGAAAAACCCGGAAAGGCCATCGCCCAAAAAACAGATAGACCCCCACCAAAAACCGCATTCCCCACAGAACGCCGCGTTCTTCCATTGCCGCCCAATGCATGCCCGTCTTTTCAGTCAATTCCGGTGCCGCCATTGTTGATGAAAAAGCTGGTGGAAAAACAATTTTGCGTGCATCTTGCTGATTCGCCAATTATCCTCCCATGAACGGAAATGGGAACGATTATTCCGGGGATAATGAACCCGAACCGGCAGCCACCTCATGGGAATATTCCGCCAATGGGCACGCACCAGCACTTCGATGTCAAACTCCATCCGGTCTCCCAAGGTATTTTCTGACAACAGCGGGATGACAACGGCGAGCGGATAAATACGAAAACCGCACATGGCATCGGGGATCGCAAAGGAACCGGTATTGATCCATACCCAAACATGGGTCAGGTATCGGCCATAAAAACGCCCCTTGGGGATGGAATCATCAAAACGGGGACGTCCGCAAATCAAATGATCGGGATGAGTCCGGGCCAGGGAAAGGAAATCCTCCGCTTGCGTCAAGTCGTGCTGGCCATCCGCGTCCACTTGCAAGGCATGGGAATAACCCCGCTCCCAAGCCGACCGCAGTCCGGTTTTCACCGCCGCCCCCTTGCCTTGATTGAACGAATGTTCAATCACTTCCACAGCATCTTTTTTTAAACCTAGGGAACGGATTTTATTAGTGTGAACATCATCACTGCCGTCATTGACCAACAGGCAGCTCAGGCCCAATTCACCCAACCGCTCGACAATCCCTGGCAGTTGCTCGCTATGATTGTAAACCGGTATTACCGCGCAGGGACGAAACATCATAAAGGCTGCCAATAAATCCGGCCGGAACTGTATTGCCGCTGGTCTGAATAATACTCGAACACCAGCCGGCGCTTGTCAGCATCAAAATCCAGGCGCAATTCAACTTCCATGGCCGACCGTAAAAGATGACGGAATTTGATGACTTCCATTCGTTGAAACCTTATTGGCGTTTGCCAGTGGGTCAAAAACAGCTCCGCTGCCCAATGAATCTGGACCACGCCAGGAAGGATGGGAAGGCCGGGGAAATGTCCTTCAAAATAGACAAGGTCTTCGGGAATTTTCAGGTGCAAGGTTAACCGGTTATCCTCTTTGACAACCCTTAAAATTTGAGGCAAAAGCTTGGTTTCAGGCATGATTAAAAGATTTTTTAACCTTCTGGCGCACGACATATTCTCCGGCCATCAACAGCCCCATGAACAAATAAGCGAGAAAACCATTGTACAATGCCCAGATCTCCATATCGGCATGCCAAACAGTCATCGCCGCGATGATGCCATTAATAAGGAAAAAAGCGCACCAAACCCAGGTTACCTTGCGGGTATAAGCTATCCCTTCCGGAGGCAAATCGGGATCTGTTAACCGAGCCAAGCGTTCAATTACAGGCGGTGGATGATAGAGTGACCAAAGAAATGCCAGCAAAAACAAGGCATTCACAATGACTGGATACCAAAGCACGGAAGCTCTTCCAAAACTCTGCCAGCCCAGCAACCCCATTAACAAAGCACAGGCAATCAAAGCGGTTTTCCAAGATATCCTGGTAATGAAAAATAGGCTTCTGAAAGCCAGTAAGACGGCTATCCCGGCCAGCAACCAACGGGGATCAAGACAATCGAGCGTGAAATAGACGATGGCAGGGTAAGCTGCGGTGGCAAGTCCCAGCAAAAGCAGCATCACCCGGCGGAACATATCATCATTTCCAGAAGTGGTCAGGAATTGAGCAAGCGCTCTATGACCTCGACAACATCGCCAACCGTGCGAATATTTTTGAAATCTTCCGGTGCTATGCGCTTGCCAGTGATTTCATGCAGACGCACCATCAAATCCACCGCATCGATGCTGTCGATATCCAGCGCCTGAAAAGTGGTTTCCATCTCAACCTGGGAGGGATTGATCTCGAACATTTCTTCGAAAAGTTGGCGTAGCGTGTCAAAAATCTCTTGTTTATTTTTCATCTAGGAGGATTGAATGTGGCGAATATAATCAGCCAAATGGGCGATTGAAGAAAAAATAGTGCGTACTTCCGGGGTGTCTGCGGTAATGATGATGCCAAAGCGGTTTTTCAGCGCCAATCCTAATTCTAGCGCATCAATCGAATCCAGACCAAGACCTTCTCCGAATAAGGGCGCATGACTATCGATATCTTCGGGCTTTAATTCATCCAGAGAAAAGACCTCGATTATCAGGGACTTCAAGTCATTTTCCAGAGAATCCATAGCGCTTATCTAACTCGCTGAGACGGCTTTCCAACATCTGGGTAAGGCGGCGGCTTGCTATGGAAAGCTGAAGCGCCGGGTCAATCAGACGTTTGGGGTTGAGTTCTTCTCCCACTACCGCCAGCACAGTAGGGGTTTTGTCAGGTAAATTGTACCACCACTGCCCTTTTCCCAGGAGCAAGGGTTGATAGCAGAAAAAAACGGGAACAATGGGGACCTTCGCCTCCAAGGCGATGCGCGCGGCGCTGCGTTGAAAATGAACAGGCAAGTCCGGTGGCGTGCGAGTCCCTTGTGGGAACAGTATCAATGACGCCCCATTTCGCAAGGCAATAACAGCATCGGCAATCAACCGCTGGGGCGTTTCCGCGGTGATATGGCGGCAACGGCGGATTGGCGCGCTGACCAAAGGCACCCTGGCCAGACTGGGTTTCACCACGCAAACGGCGTTATCCACCAGGGAAAACAACAACACAATGTCCAGGAAGGAAGGATGGTTGGCGACAATCACCCTGCCTGGCTTCCGCAATTTATCGGCGCCTATTACTTGATAGCGCCAATAACCTATGAAATTTAAAAAGCGGACAAAAAAATTAAACGCCAGATAGCTTAAATGACGGGCATGGGCGGGACGCTCCGAGGGTTTTATCCACCACGATGTCAGGGGATAAATGCCATACCATAATAGAAACGACCCCAGTCCATAAACACTGTAACTGATTACCGTCACGCCAAAACGGATTATCCAGCGAAGTTTTTTTTGCAAAGGGTTCCAGTATTTAGATAGCATTTACAGAAATTTCAGAACTTTGGGAATCGGCAAAAAGCCAGCGCCAGGCACCCAACCTTCCCGGCAGAAGAACTTCCTGGCCTTTGCAGCATAATGCCAAAATAATGCTCAGCAATGGGTCTTTCATTTCCCCGCTGATTTTTTCCCCTTCCCGCTTGATAGTAAGCAGCATTCCTTCATCATTACCAGCTTCCAGTCGCATGGCCAATGCCATCACCCCGGGAGGATTGGCTGCGTAGGCGTGATACACCGGTGGCAGAGGCTGCTCATACAATAATACCAGTACTTGCTTTTCTTGATTCCGAATAAACCAAAACGCTTCCACAAGCGCTGCTGAATACCCTTCAGCCCCCGGGGCGAGCGCAACATAGGGCGCCCGGTTTCTGGCGTACTGGCTCAGTAAAGCACCCACCGCGCCATGTACCGATAAGGTGAATTCCGTAGGCGAAACATCCGCGCTTTCGGCAAGGGTATTAAGAATAGGGAAACAATAATGGGTTTCTCCGTGCAAGGAAGCGCAAATGGCGGGAATGGCATTTATCCCTTCCAGACAAGGCCATGCCACTGCCAGCGCCGCCCTTGCCATGGGTGATAAACGCCGCCGTTGCATTAAGGGCAGAAAAGAAACATCGGGCGTTTGCCCCGGCAAGAGACCGCCGTTTTTCCAACCGCTTGAGGAACTGGATCGCAATTCCGGGGGCAGCCAGGCGCACCATTGTTTTAGCTGGTATTGTAATTCGAGCGACATGAAAACAGAGTAACCATCTCAGAAGAACCGGTTTGCAACCCGTGCCAACTAAGGCGAAAGAAGCCTTAATTAACAGCGCTTGAATATCAACGCCGTATTGATGCCCCCAAACGCGAAATTGTGGCTTGCCACCGCTTCGCACTCGATTCGCCGCATCCCCCCCGCGATATAATCCAGCGGCGCACATTCAGGATCGGGATTTTTCAAGTTAAGATTGGGGTGAAATTCCCCGCTCCGCATCATTTCAATCGCCACCCAAGCTTCCAGCGCGCCACAAGCCCCCAAAGTATGGCCGGTATAGCTTTTAAGACTGCTAATGGGCACTTTACTCCCATAAACATTGAACGTGGCCTGGCTTTCTGCGATATCGCCCTGGGCCGTGGCGGTGCCGTGGGCGCTGATATAGCCAATTTCTTCAGGTGTCATGCCGGCGTCGGCCAATGCCATGGTCATGGCGACTTGCATGGTCTCGCTGGAGGGCTGGGTGACGTGGGCGCCATCGGAATTGGTGCCAAACCCCACCACTTCTGCATAAATCGTGGCGCCCCGGGCCAGGGCCCGCTGCCGTTCCTCCAAAATCAAACTGCATCCTCCTTCCCCAAGCACCAGCCCGTCCCGGTCGGCGTCAAAGGGGCGTGGCGTGGTTTGCGGGTGATCATTACGAACGCTGGCGGCGTATAAAGTATCGAAGACCGCCACTTCGGTGGGACACAATTCTTCCGCGCCCCCGGCAATCATTACTTCCTGGTGACCGTATTTGATGGCCTCATAGGCGTAACCAATCGCCTGGCTGCCGGAGGTGCATGCACTGACGGCCGGAATCACCCGCCCCTTGATTTGAAAAAAGATGGCCACATTCACAGCGGTGGTATGTCCCATCATTTTCAAATAAGTATTGGCGTTCAAGGCGCCAATTTTATGGTGGAGAAGCATATAGCCAAAATCGGCAATCGCCGGCGTGGAGCCTACCGAAGAACCATAAGCCACCCCGGTTTGGCCGGAGGAAATGACCGGATCACCCAGCAACCCGGCGTCTTCCAAAGCCATTTCGCTGGCCCGCACCGCCATCTGGGCGACCCGTCCCATGCTGCGGGTGTGTTTGCGGGAATAATGACTGGGCAGGGAAAAGTCAGTCACCGGCGCCCCTAAATGACAATGCAAACCTTCGTAACAACGCCACGCTTCCATCAATTGAACGGCGTTGCGTTGTTCGCGCAGACGCTTTTGAATGGCGGGCCAATCCGAGCCCAGGGATGAAATGCCGGCCATGCCGGTCACCACCACCCGGCGGGTCAACACAAGCCTCCGTTGACGGCAATCACTTGGCGGGTGATATAGGCGGCATCCTTGGACAATAAAAAGGCCACCACGCCAGCGACTTCTTCCGGCTTGCCAATACGCCGCTGGGGAATCATGGCCTGAATTTCTTCCAGGGGCAGATCCTCCACCATATCGGTTTCAATCAAACCCGGCGCCACGCAATTGACAGTGATCTGGCGTTTCGCCAACTCCAACGCCAAGGCTTTGCTGGCGCCGATGATCCCGGCCTTGGCGGCGCTGTAATTGACCTGCCCCCGGTTTCCAATCAGCCCGGATACCGAAGACAAAGTCACGATGCGCCCCGGCTTGCGGCGCCGGATCATGGGCATGATGACAGGGTGAAGCACATTATAAAAACCATCCAGATTGGTATGCACCACCCCATCCCAGTCTTCCCCGGTCAGGGCCGGGAAAGCCGCATCCCTGGCAACGCCCGCGTTGCAGACCACCCCGTAATATGCCCCATGGGCTTCGATATCCTTGGTCAACATACCGGCGACTGTTTGCCGGTCCGCGACATCAAACTGCAATATCCGCGCGGCGCAACCCTTCGCCGTCAATTCCTCCGCCAACGATTCCAGCGCTGCCCGCCGGCTCCGGCAATGTAAAACCAAAGTATAACCTTCGGCGGCCAACCGCCGGGCAATGGCCCGGCCGATCCCGCGGCTGGCGCCGGTAACCAAAACCGTTTTTTGTGCATTCGTCATGACATTACGTCTTGTTGTAAAAAAGGTTCGATATTTTTCGGTAACAGCACATTCAGCATGGCGGTAGCGCTGATCTGCGGGCCGTGGATTTCACAGTCAAACACACTCATCTCGTTGGCCGCCTGGAAATTGAGCCGGGCCCTGACTTCCAATTCCGTCCCGCATGAAAATTCGGCAACACTGCATTGGTAATGCCTGGTGCCCAATAATAAACCAATACGGATCGGCTCTCCCCGGCGCAAACATTGATAGCCCGACCAGGCCGCCACCGCCTGGGCCATATATTCAATCCCAACCCAGGCAGGCACCACGCTGCCTTTTGAAAACAATCCGTCATCGCGCACTTTAAGCGAAACTTCCACCTTTTCTTCGCTGACAAACAGCATTCTGTCCAACAGGCACATGGCGCCGGATTGTGGCAGAAGGGAGTGGATGGGGAAACGTTTGGGGTTATAGCTCTCTGTCATCAATGATCGGCGGTTGAATGATAATTGTTTATGACCTGTTCGTGCCGCTCGCGCGCTGCAGATTCTTTCACGCTTATCAAACAAATGCAATGGACTATTTCATTGCACCTAAATTTTGCAAGTGTTTCGGCATTCAGCCGCCAAATCAAGCCTTTATGCTGCGTTGGCCGCACCAATTTTATGCTCGAAACAGCGTTGCCACGCCTGCGCGAAAATTGGCTTGCCGCCTTGCCTAAAGCCTTGCCTGACACCTTCGGTGCTCGAATCACTTGCAAAATTTAGGTTGCTTCAGAAAGGGCATTTTTCAAATCTGTTCTAAACTTCCATTGATACTTTAATGATTTGTGTGAGGCGCATCAAAGAAATCGATGGAAGAAAGCATATTGCTGGAGGCAAGCCAAAAGGCCAACCAGTCCCGGCAGACATCACCCCCGGAAGGCAAGGGGCAAAACCGCAAGCCCCCGGCCGAACCAGCCCCGGAATCGCAAGCATCGGATGTTCAGGACAATGCCATTCCCACAGCCTGGTTTCAGGACTGGCTGGACTGGCAATGCCGGATGATTGCCGGGGTCATGCAGGGCGCCATATTCCTGCCGGATGCCAAGCACAAGGATTTGCAACCCGTCACCGCCTGGCCAACAGATCAACCGGCCGCATTATTGAAGAAGGCCGCGACACAGGCTCTGTCCGTGGGGGAGAGCATCGTTCAATCCCTCAGGGCGTGCAACTTCGGCGACCGCCGTCATTGTGACGTGGTGGCGCTGCCGGTGCGCCTCAATCCAAATACCGTGTGTATCATTTCCATCGCTTTCAGCCACCGGGCGGAGCCTCAACAACGCACTGTATCACAACTGTTGCAATGGGGCGCGGTGTGGCTGGAATCCCTCGCCCGCCACCATCGTAAGATCCAGCACCAACATGCCACCATTTTATTCGAGTGCCTTTCCGCTGTCCTGAGCCGGGAACCGATGGATAAAATCCTCATGGAAATCACCAACAAGCTGGCCAAATACTTCCAATGCGAACGGGTCAGCCTGGGGCTGCGGCAAAACTTGCGCGTGCGCCTGCAATCCATCTCCCATACCGCAAGGTTCGATTCCCGCATGGCGCTGATCCAACGCATTGAAGCCGCCATGGAAGAAGCCGTGGATCAAGCTGCCATTATCAGCTATCCGCAGCAATCACGCCCCTTGGTCACCCGCGCTCACTCTGAATTGGCCAAAGGTCAAGGTCATCCTTATCTATGCACCTTGCCACTGCCCGGCATGTCGCAGCCGCTGGGCGCCCTCACCCTGGAACGCAGCCATCAGCCTTTTGATTCCGAAACCATCGCCTTTTGCCAGTCCATTGTCAATTTGATTGCCCCCGCCCTGGAGCTGAAGTGGCAACAAAAACAGCGCTTGCTTGGCCAGATCGCCGGTTCCCTGAAAACCCTGGCAACCAGGCTCTTTGGCCCGGGCCATTGGAAGTTAAAGTCCGCCTGCGCGGTGTTATTGGCTGCCACCCTGTTCTCGGCATTTTTTGAAGGAGAATACCGGGTAACCGCCCCGGCGGTCCTGCAAAGCACCTTGGTGCAAGCCATAGTCGCCCCCCAGGAAGGGTATCTGAAGAAGGTTTGGGTGCGCCCCGGAGATACGGTACAAGCGGGCGACGTGCTGGCAAGCCTGGAAGACAGCCACCTTTTGAGCGAGCAGCAAAAATGGCAAAGCGAGCTGCGAAAACGGCAACAAGAATACCACCAAGCCCTGGCCCGGCGGGACCGGGTGCAAATGGGAGTGGCGCGGGCCCAATTGAATCAGGCGGAGGCGGAACTCAAATTGGTCCAGGAAGCGCTGGCGAAAACCCAATTACGATCCCCCATCGATGGCGTCATCATCCGTGGCGATCTCAGCCAGTCCCTTGGCGCCCCGGTGAAAATCGGCCAGGTGCTATTCGAAGTGGCGCCGCTGGAGAACTACCACGCTCTGATTCAGGTGGACGAACACGATATCGCCGCCATTCGGCGGGGACAAACCGGCAGGCTGGTCCTGGCTTCGCAACCCGACCGCCCCATGACTGTCACGATTGACCGTATCATCCCCCTGGCGGAAACCGGCGAGGCCGGCAATTCTTTTCCCGTGGAAGCCCGACTGACCGCCAAAGATGCGGCGCTTCGCCCCGGCATGCAAGGAATCGCCAAAATCAATGCCGGCCGGCACAGCCTGTTGTGGATTTGGACCCATCCTGTGTGGCAACGCCTGAAACTGTGGTTATGGTCTTTGGGGTTATGACTATGGCCGATTCCAAACCAGCCCATCCCTATTGGGTGAAATTTTGCCAACTCCGGCCCGCCCTGCCCCGGCATGTTTCCATCCAGCCTCAGCAATACCGGGGAAGGCGCTGGTACATTTTGCGCAATCTGGCCAACGGCCGTCATTTGCGCCTCGATCCTGTCGCCCATGCCATTGTGGCCCGGTTTGACGGCGTCACCACGCTGGCGGAAATTTTAGACCAGCTACATAGCTCCCTTGGCGACCAGGCCCCCACGGAAGACGAACTCATCCAGGTCACTGCCCAACTTCTCGCCATTGACGCCTTGCGCTGCGAACTTTCTGCGGATGTGCGATGGCTGTTTGAACGTTTCCAAAGCGAATACCGACAGACCAAGTTCAAGGTTCTGGCCAATCCATTGGCCATCCGGCTTCCCTTGCTTGACCCGGACCGGCTGTTGACACGCCTGCTGCCGTGGATCAACCCCCTGTTCACCTGGCAAGCGGTCCTGTTTTGGCTTGCGGCCATTGCTGTAGCCTTAGTGTTGGCGATTGCCTATGCAGGAGAGCTGACTATTTTCTGGAAACAAGATCTGCTCAGCTCAGGCAACCTCATGATGATGGCGATGATTTACCCTGTCATCAAGATTTTCCACGAATTGGGTCATGCCTTGGCGGTCAAGGCCTGGGGTGGGGAAGTCCACGAAATGGGAGTGACATTTTTGGTGCTGATGCCGGTCCCCTACGTGGATGCCTCGGCGGCCTGGTCGTTCCGGGAAAAACGTAAGCGTATGCTGGTGGGGGCTGCCGGTATATCGGTGGAGCTGTTTATCGCCGCCATCGCCCTCATGGCGTGGCTGGCGGTGGAGCCGGGACTGGTCAAACAGGCCGCTTTTAACACCTTGTTAATCGCCAGCCTCTCCACCCTGGTTTTCAACGCCAATCCACTGCTGCGTTTCGACGGTTATTACGTGCTCCAGGATTGGCTGGAAATCCCCAACCTGGCCACGCGCGCCAAACGATATTGGGTGTATTTGCTGCAACGTTACTTGTTCGGCATCCGGCATGCGCGCAGCCCCGTGACGGCACCCGGGGAACCGGCCTGGTTTTTAGTCTATGGCGGTCTGGCCTTCGTCTATCGTTTGTTTCTCACCGGTGTCATCGCATTGTATCTGGCGGGTAAATATCTCGCCGTGGGCGTGGCGTTGGTGGCGTGGATGTTGATGACCCAAATCCTGCTGCCGCTGTATCGGGGCATCCAATTCCTGTTTCTTAATCCCGCGCTGGCGCCCGTGCGGGCAAGGGCCATTGCCAAGACCTTCCTTTTGGCGGGCCTGGCCGGGAGCGGGTTATTGCTGGTTCCGGTTGCATCGACGACCCATGCCAAAGGCATTGTCTGGCCACCGGTTCAGGGACAAATCTATGCCGGCGCGGATGGATTCCTGGAAGCTGTTTTGGCCGAGCCCAATACCTTGGTCAAAAAAGGGCAGCCTTTGCTCAGGTTTAATGCGCCGTCCCTGGAGACCCGGATCGCCGTTCTAACCGCGCGCCGTCACGAATTGGAAATCAAGAAAAAAAGCCTGCGGTTTGCCGATCCGGTGCAGTCGGAAATCACGGCCCATGAACTCACGGCGCTGCTGGCGGATCTGGATCGCTTGAAAAAACAAGCCGTTTCCCTACTGGTACGCAGCCCCATGGACGGCACCTTTATTTTTCCCCAGGCGCAGCGGCAAAGGGGACGTTTTTTTACCCAGGGTGAAGCACTAGCTTATGTCATTCCCGAAGGAGGCATGACGATCAAGGCGGTGGTGCCGCAATCGGATATCGCATTGGTCAGGCAAACCGAAGTCAAAACCCAAGTCATGCTGGCGGAACAATTGGACCGCGCTTTTGCCGCATCCATTGCCCGCATTGTCCCGGCGGGTTCGCAAAAACTGGCCAGCCGCGCCTTGGGCGCCGCCGGCGGTGGCGACATTACCGTGGATGGAAAGGATCCATCCGGCACTTCCGCCAGCGAAAAAGTGTTTCAAGTCGAATTGCGTTTGCCGGCCAGTGTCAGACCCCGGCGAATTGGCGGTCACGCCTACATCCGTTTTGAAGTGGGCGCCGAACCATTGGCCAGGCAGTGGCTGCGACGGGGACGGCAGTTATTGTTGCGGCGGCTGTCATTGGGATAACGCCTGGGTATTGGCCGCGGCTTGTTGGGAAACGCCGTAAACCCGTCCATGGGGGGCTTGATGACGGCCATCCAGGCCGTCAACATTCCTGACAACCCGCTGCCAACACCCAAAACAGTAAATACCAGCAATTTTGTAGGGTGCGCTCCGCGCACCAGAAAATTGGTGCATTGAATGCACCCTACTAAAGTTTTTCATTTTACCGCCGATAAAGGCTTACGGGGTTGATCTGAATTTTGCCAATGAACTATACGCAGCCAAGGGGCCGGAGTCTTTCTTTCGCGGGACACCGTGAACGCATCCCTGAGGGCTTGATGACGGCCATCCAAGCCGTCAACCCCCACGAAAGAAAGACTTGAGCACCATAGAATCTCAAGCAACCCAAATAACTAAATTCAACTACCGAGACAATCACGGTATGCAAAAGTCCTTTTACATTTTTACTTTTTTGTTGTTGATGACTGGCGGCATCCCTGCCATTGCCGACACCGCCTCTGAACAAGCCAGATTCGACTGCATTATCAATCCCAGCGAAGTGGTGGATTTGGGTAGCGCCGCCACCGGGGTGCTGGAAAAGATTCTGGTGGACCGGGGCGATCCGGTCAAAAAAGGCATGGTGCTGGCCCAGCTGGATTCGGAACTGGAGGCAGCCACCGTCAAGCTGGCCCAGGTCAAGGCGGGATTGACCACCGGGGTGCAACTGCGCCGCGCCAATGCCAGTTATTTATTGAGAAGGCAGAAGCGCAGCCAAAAGCTGTTCCGCAAAGCCGTCATCTCCCAAAACGACATGGATCTGGCGGAAACCGAAGCCCAATTGGCCCAACTGCAAGTCCGTCAGGAACAGGACAACCGCTTTCTGGCGCGGCTGGAGCTGACCCGGGCCAAAGCCGCCTTGAAACGCCGCACCATCCATATCCCCATTGACGGCGTTGTGACAGAACGTTACAAAGCCCCCGGCGAATTCGTGGATGACTCTCCCATTCTGCAACTGGCGCAACTGGATCCGCTGCACGTGGAAGTTCTGCTGCCCGTGGATTTGATTGGCCAAATTCAACCTGGAATGCAGGCACGGGTTTTCCCGGAGGCACCGGGCCAGCCCACGCAATCCGCCACCGTAACCCGCGTGGATCAGGTGGCCGACGCCGCCAGCGGCACCTTTGGCGTCCGCTTGGCGCTGCCCAATCCCGATCAGCAAATTCCCGCCGGACTGCGCTGTCAACTGGAATTCATGGACTGGACGCCGCCAGACAGCGGGCATCCAGACAAGCTGAAGGCCTCCCCCCACCCGCCGCGCATCACGTCCAACGCGCCGCCTGTTCCGCCTATTTCCAACCGGGAAGGCGCGGTAATCGATCCCATACGGGAGCATGAAAACGCTACATGAAGCCAAAGGCTAAATCCAAACAACCCCACTCACCCGACCGTCGGCAAGCACCCTTGGTGGAAGCGCTGGAGCCGCGGTTTTTATATTCCGCCGATATCTTGGGGGCAATAGACTTAAGTGCCATGCACGATCCTTTGGCCACAGCGATGGAGGGTGCCACGTCGTTGCTCGATCAATATGCAAGCTACGATGAAGACTCCCCGGACCCGATCCCTCCACAGCCGCCCGCTTCCGATACCAATCGCCCCCAGGAGTTGGTATTCATCGACACCGCCACCCCCGATTATCAAACCTTGCTCGACGATCTCACCCGCTCGGCCAATGCCGGACGGAAATTCGAGATTATTTTGATTACCCCGGATGAAAACGGCATCGATGTCATCAGTCAGACCCTGGCCCAATACCGGGACATTTCGGCGGTGCATGTGATCTCCCACGGCCAGCCGGGGCAAGTGGCGCTAGGGAATACCACCCTGGATCCCAGCCAACTGGCAGCCCACGCCGATACCATCGCCAGTTGGAAAAACGCCCTGAGCGGCAACGCTGATTGGCTGATCTACGGCTGCAGCCTGGCGGCCACCAGCGAAGGAATCCAGTTGATCGACGAACTGTCCCGGTTGACCGACGCCGACGTCGCCGCCTCGGACGATCTCACCGGCAACGCCGCCAAGGGCGGGGATTGGGATCTGGAATACCAACGGGGAACCATCGAGGCGAAAATCGCCGTCTCCCCGGCCACCCAGGCAACCTGGAATGGCGTTCTGGATATCGGTTCCGGCCTAGTGGGGCACTGGACGCTGGATAGTGACACTTCGGATAGTTCCGGCAATGGTAATGATGGCACGCTCATGGGTGACGCCGCAATTAACAATTCATCATCAACCAATAATGTTGGTCCCGGGAAAGTCGTTCTTGATGGAACGGGTGACTATGTAAATCTTGACTCCGCAGTTGCTACAGTTGGAACCTTGACTGAAGGTTCCGTCACAGCGTGGGTGCAAACAAGTGACAGTAGTAGCGTCCAGGCTATTTTTTCGATCTCTGATAAAGGTGATAAAACTAGCTATTCATCGCTCGGCATTAATAAGGGTAATTTTTTTTTTGATATTGCTGAAAATGGAACATATAAGATTTGGCTAGATACTAATACCAATATCGCCGATGGCACCTGGCACCATATTGCTGTTACCGTGGATAGCTCCGGAAACAGCCTCTATGTGGATGGAAATAAACTTACAAATAGCGACCTTATCTATTCCAACGGAGATGCGACAACCAACAATTTCCTCAATACCGTGCTCAATTCTGACACTGTTGCAATTGGCGCAATTACAAGAAATAGCATCCTAGAGTGGGAATTAGGTGGTCTTGTTGATGACGTGCGCGTTTATAATCGGGCATTAACTGCTGGTGAAATTGCCCAGCTTTACAATTTCCAAAATCCTCCCACAGATATTACACTCAGCCAAAGCATCCCCATCACCATCAATAATCCCGGCTTCGAATCTCAAACACTGGCAAACGATGTTTGGACAACGCCAGTAACGGATTGGGATATTTCAGGAACTGCCGGTGTTGGAAATCCTGACCCATCTGCCTATCAAAGAGATATTCCAGAAGGCAGTAATATAGCCTACTTAGACGAATCACCCTCAGGAAATACCCTATCTCAAACGCTTACCAAAACCTTGCAGGCTGGAGAAAGTTATACCCTCAGCGCTTGGATTGGGGACGAATATGACAGCGGTTATGATCCTTCCGGGTGGGAAATGCGTCTTTATGCCGGCAATCAACTGCTCGGCTCTGTAGGTAACAACGACTTTGATCCAGCGGAAGGCACTTTCAAAAAAGCCACGCTCCATCTGGACGCTGACACCCTGGCCAATTATTCCAGTGTTTACAACCAGCCTTTAAAAATAGAATTTTATAACACCGGTTCCACTACCGGCGAAGACATACATATCGACAATGTCCAGCTCGAATACACCTCTATCTCTGTCCCCGAAAACGCCGCCAATGGCACCGTGGTGGCCGATGTCGCCAGCGTAACCGATCCCAATGTGGGAGATACTTTTACTTATGCTTTGACCGACGACGCCGGCGGGCGTTTTGCCATTGACAACAACGGCAAAATCACCGTAGCCAACGGCACCCTTTTGGACTATGAATCCGCCACCAGTCATGACATTACCATCCGCGTCACCGATTCCACAGGTTTGACTTACGATGAAGTGGTTACTATCCAAGTCGGCAATGTCAATGAGGCGCCCGTTAACCATTTGCCCGCAAATCCGGCCATTGACGAAGACAATATTTTAGTCTTCACCGGCGCGAATCAAATCCAGGTAAGCGACGCCGATCTCAACGGCGGCAACCTGGAAGTCAATCTGAATATTGGCGGCAACGCTTTTTTGAATCTGGGAGACCGCACCGGCCTGACTTTCTCCATGGGTGATGGGATTTATGACCGAAACATGACTTTTACCGGCACCCAGGCCGCAATCAATGCCGCCCTGCAAACCTTGCAATTCATTCCAGACCCGGATTTCAACGGCACTGTCAATTTCACAATCACCACCAACGACCTTGGGAATAGTGGCTCTGATCCAGGCTTGACTGGCGATGCCAGCAGCGAACAAGACCAGGATACTTTTGCCATTACCGTCAATGCCGTCAATGACAGCCCAACGGTGGGCGGCGCTTCCTTGCAAAGCATTCAGGAAGATACCGCCAATCCACCTGGCGAAGCCATTGGCGGTCTACTGGCATCCAGTTTCAATGATGTGGATGTCGGCAGCAGTCTGGCAGGGATACTTGTGACCCACAACCCTGAGAATGCCTCGGAAGGGATATGGCAATATTCCACCGACAATGGCGGTACCTGGTTCGACATCGGCACGATTGTTTCTCCCAATGCGCTGGCGCTCGATGTCAATTCGAAAGTCCGGTTCATTCCGGCCGCGGATTACCACGGCACCCCCGCCGGCTTGTCTTTTCGCGCCCTTGATAATACCTATTCCGGCGGCTTTACCAATGGAAACGTCAAAGTCACCTACGATGCCAGTAGCCCTGGCGGCACCTCGCCTATCAGTAGCAGCCTGGCCTCCATCAACACTACCATTTCCTCTGTCAATGACGCTCCAATTCTAGCCGGCATCGAAAGCACGGCGCTGAGCTATATCGAAAACGACCCGGTTACGGCCATTACTTCGGCAATCACTCTCTCCGACGTCGATGACACCAACATCGAATCGGCGGTGATTCAGATCACCGGTAATTATCAAAACAGCGAGGACGTGCTCTCCTTTGCCAACTTCAGCAATATCATCGGAAACTGGGATTCCGCAAGCGGGACATTGACGCTCTCCGGCTCTGATACGTTGGCCAATTATCAAGCTGCACTGCGATCAGTGACTTACATCAATATCTCAGATAATCCTTCGACTTTAACGCGAACAGTGTCTTTCACCGTCAACGACGGGAGTGCGGACAGTAATGCGCAGACACGAAATATTACCGTAACTGCAGTCAACGACGCCCCTTTTCTTTTTGGTATTGAAAACACAAGCGTTGTTTATTCAGAAAACGATCCAGAAACAATCGTTTCTTCTTCGATTATCGTAACGGACACGGACTATGAGAATATCGAATCGGCCACTGTCCAGATCACCGGTAATTATCAAAACGGTGAAGATGAGCTGCACTTCACAAATATTGGTAACATCACTGGCAATTGGGATGCTTCAAGTGGTACGCTTACCCTTTCGGGCCCTGATATTCCAATATTCTATCAATCCGCATTACAATCAGTAACCTATGTCAATACTTCAAACACCCCTTCACCTCTAACCCGGACCGTAACTTTCACGGTTAACGACGGAACTGTCGATAGCAATATCCAGACACGGAATATTACAATCACGCCGATCAATGACGAGCAATCACTTGATACCAATGCCGGCCTCACGCTCGACGAAGAAGCAACCGCGACAATCACTAATACCCTGCTGTCAACCTCTGACGTGGAGCAAGGGCCCGCTCAAATCGTCTATACCATCACTGCCGTCCCCGCCAATGGCGCCCTGAAGCTCAACGGAACAACTCTAAACAACTCCGATGCCTTTACCCAGGACGATATCGACAACGGCCGGCTGGTCTATGCCCATAATGGCAGCGAGACAATTGCGGATAGTTTCAACTTTACGGTCGACGATGGGTTTGGCGCGGCAACGGCGGCTATCTTCAATATCACTGTCAATCCGGTCAATGACGCGCCCGTCGCCGTGGCGGACAATTTTTCCGTCGCGGAAGGCAGTACCACAACGCTGAACGTTGCTGGAAATGATTACGACCCCGATGACGGCCTCGATCTGGCAAGTATCGCGATTGATACCGCACCCCTCCATGGCACCTTGACCGTCAACAATGACGGCACCGTCGATTATCACCATGACGGCTCGGAAACAGCCAGCGACGGTTTTGTATACAGCATAAGTGACAAAAGCGGGGCTGTGGCGCACTCGGTGCTGGTTACATTATCCGTGACCCCCGTAAACGACGCCCCAATCATCACCTCCAACGGTGGCGGCGCAACCGCCGCCGTCAACGTGGCGGAAAATCAGACTCCTGTCACCACAGTGACGGCCACGGACATGGACTCGGCCTCTCTTACTTACGGCATCGCTGGGGGCGCGGATAATGCGAAATTCACCATTGACAGTACCACCGGCGCCTTATCCTTTGCCTCGGCACCCGATTTTGAAAATCCTGCCGACGCCGACGGCAACAACATTTACGAGGTGATCGTGCAAGCTTCCGATGGTTCGCTGACCGACAGCCAGACTATTTCGGTTACCGTTTCCGACGTCAATGATGAAGCCCCTGCCTTCACTTCCTCACCCATTCCTTCCGCCACGGAAGGGAGCCCCTATGTATATAACATCGTTACCAGTGATCCCGATGCCGGTTCAACCCTGACAATCACTACATCAAACCTCCCCCACTGGCTCAATTTGACAGATCATGGTGACGGCACAGCAACGCTTTCAGGCACACCGGCTAACAGTGACGCGGGCGATCACAGTATTATTCTGGAAGTGAGTGACGGAGCACTGACAGCCACTCAAACATTCACCCTTTCGGTCTCCAATACCAATACACCACCAACGGGAGTGCCCACCATCAACGGCACGCCCAGCGAAGATCAAACCTTGACCGCCGACACTTCTTCCATTGCCGATGGCGATGGCCTGGGGCCATTCAATTATCAGTGGCTGCGCAACGGCGCGGTCATTCCGTCTGCAACCAGTGTCAGCCATACCCTTGGGGATGACGACGTTAACGCCCAAATCAGCGTCCAGGTCAGTTACACCGATGGCGACGGCAATCTGGAAACCCTCACCAGCAGCCCGGCTGGTCCCGTTGCCAACGTCAACGACAGCCCAACCGGTGCGGTCACTATTAACAAATCCAATCCTGTCCAGGGGGATACGCTTGGCGTCAGCCATAACCTGGCCGATGCCGATGGTTTCCCGGGCACTGTCAATTATCAGTGGCAACGCGATGGCGTCAATATTCCCGGGGCCGCTGATGCCAGCTATACCGTCACCAGTCAGGACATCGGCAGGCAGATCAGTGTGACCCTTTCTTATACAGATGGTCATGGCACCGTAGAATCCGTGACCTCCGTTCCAATTACCCCAATTAACAGTACCCCACCCGGCGGTGGAGGCACCGTCAATGCACCACCGGTCATCAATTCCGATGGCGGGGACAATCATGCCGCCCTGGAGATTCCAGAAAACCAAATAGAAGTCACCACAGTAACCGCCACCGATCCTGAAGGCGACAAGCCTACTTTTGTTATCACGGGCGGAGCAGATCAACACCTTTTCCAAATCGACCCGGAAACAGGCCGGTTGTCATTCGTAGCACCGCCCAATTACGAAACCCCCACGGATCAGAATACTGACGGTATTTATGCAGTCGAAGTCACTGCTTGGGATTCTGCAGGAGGCAAGGATATTCAACAGCTATCCGTTACTGTAACGAATGTCAATGAAGCGCCAGCCATTATTTCGTCCTCTCAAGCTGATTTATCAGCGGGCGAAAGCTTTCAATATCAAATCAGCGCCAGCGACCCGAATGGCAATCAAAAATTGGTATTTACCACCACCAATTTGCCATCCTGGTTAAAACTGGAAAATCAGGGCAATGGCACGGCGATTTTAAAAGGGAAACCTGAAGCCGCCGATGCGGGGGCATATTCCTTTACTTTGACGGTATCCGACGGAGAAATGTCCACAGCGCAGACTTTCTCATTCCAGGTTTCTCCTGCCGACTCAATCACAGACAAAGCTGAAGATGGGAATAGTCCGGGGGAAACTAACAACCCAGAACCAGAACAACCAGTCACCGAAATAGAAACAAACCCTGAGGAAACCGTTCCAGAGATTTCTTCCCCTCAATCTCCCCAACTGGGTCCTAATAACAACAGCAACGTGGGGCAAGATAAGGTTTCTCCTGACAAGCTGGCTTTGCTCAACGCTATTGACCCTGCGGCGGATTCATTGAATTCCCCGAGGCAACTTTCTCCTGCTGCAGAAGATAACGTTGGCAAAGAAGATTCGTATTTACCGCCTTCAGATAGTCTCAAACCAATCCACCCTGCCACGCCGCCAGCAATTGCTGGCGATACAGGTTCACTATTGGCTGACGATTTCATGGGTCACAATGTTATCGGCCGCAACACTCCAGAAGAAAACGCTTTCGAAGGGCAGCCTGTCACTCCCTTGACGGAAGAAACCCAAGCCACCGATACATCCCACACAGCCCCGGAATCACAATATGTACAGGCCAGCAAACTTCCCCCGCCTCTGGTACTCGACGACAACCTTTTCGCCAATCTGACAAAACCGAAAGATGGGGGCATCCCTTCAGGGGCAGGTCAAAACCAAACCGATAATACATTTCGTCCCTTTTCGACCCGGCTTTTACAGACCCCGCATTTCCATATCCCCAACCTTTCCGCCGCCGCGCCAGAATTTTTAAACTTGCTGGAAGACAGCGCTTTTGCGCAAGAACTGGATCTGGTCCAACGGGACATTGACGAAGCAGCGGAAAAACAGGTCAACTTATCTAAGCTCAGCTCGCAAACCGTCACGGGAATCTCATTGGCGCTCACTGCCGGCGCCGTCCATTGGGCTTTGCGGCCTAATTCTTTGATGGCGGGTTTGTTGTCCGCCTTGCCTTTTTGGAAACAACTGGATCCTCTGCCCATTCTTGGCACGCCGGATTCGGCTGATTCAGGGTTAGAACCTCTGGAATCAGAAGCCCACAAACCTGATGGCGGCGTGGAAACCTTGTTTGAAAATGGGACTCCCCGCTCCCCAGACACATCAAGAGATCAACCGTGATCATTCATCGCCTTTCTCACATCGCCAGATTGAGCCTGGGACTGGTCATGCTGACCAGCAGTATCTTGTTGTTGAGTGAGATTATTGGCCTGCTGCCGGAACAAGACAGCGGTACGGCTCGAATCAGAAAGATGCTTGCCGAATCGTTGGCGGTCCAACTCTCCGCGGCGCTTTCCGAAGATCCGCAGGCCCCTTTGGCTCCTGTATTGCAAGCTGCTGTCCAGCGCAATCCCAAGCTATTGTCGGCAGCCTTGCGCAAAAAAGATGGCACGTTGCTTTTCGCCACCCAAAACCACATCCAAAAGTGGCAATTGCCGACAGGAGAACCTTCTACCCTGGACCAAATCCGGGTCCCTGTTTACCGCCAGGATCAGCCTTGGGGACAGTTGGAAATCGCTTTTCAACCAACAAAGCCGCATTTCAGCGATATACTGCAAAATCCATTAATCAAAGTGGTTCTGTTTGCTGCTTTGGCAGGATTCATAGCTTATCTGGTGTACTTGAAGCGCGCTCTGAAGGAACTCAATCCCGATGCAGTCATCCCCGAACGGGTGCGCAAAGCATTGGATACCCTGGCCGAAGGGTTGTTGATTTTGGACCGCAAGGAAAATATCGTTTTCGCCAATGCGGTTTTTGCCAAAAAAACCGGGCTGACGCCACAATCGCTGATTGGTAAAAAATGCCGTCAACTGGGTTGGGAAGTAGATACCGAGGAAGCGGATTTAGCGGAATTCCCCTGGTCCAAGGTGCTGCGCGGAGAGGAGCAAAATCAGCCAGTTCAGCTAGTGTTGGCCACGGGAAGGCAAAGGGCTTATACCTTTGCGGTCAAAGCCGCGCCAATCCATGGCACAGCCAACGAAATCCGCGGCGCCTTGGTCACTTTTGACGATGTCACCGAATTACTCGCCAAAAACCGGGCCCTGGAAAAGGCTAACGAGCGCCTGGAACAAAGCCAGCGGGAAATCTCCCGGCAAAACCAGGAATTGCAATTATTGGCCACCCGCGACCCCTTGACCAACTGCCTCAACCGCAGGGCCTTGTTTGCCGGCTTCCAAACCCTGTTTGATGAAGCCCAAAAGCACCAGGAAGAACTCAGCTGCATCATGGTGGATATCGATCATTTCAAATCCATCAATGACCGCTTTGGCCACGCCGTTGGCGATAAAGTCATTCAATTGGTCGCCCAGGTGATTACCAAAACCGTCCGCACTCAAGATTTGGTGGGACGTTACGGAGGGGAGGAATTCTGTGTGGTATTGCCGGATACCGATGCCGCCACCGCGGAAGCAGTCGCCGAGCGTATCCGCTTGACCCTGGCGGAAGGGAAAGAGCTGGAACTGGCCAGCGCTATCCGCATTACCGCCAGCCTGGGGGTTGCTTCCCTCGCTTCCGGCGCAAAAACCCCCCAGGAACTAGTCGATCAGGCAGACAAAGCCTTATATACCGCCAAGGAAAGGGGCAGAAACCGGGTCATCCAGTGGGCATTGCTCCAGGAAAACAGCCCCGCTCCACCCCGGTCTGAAGATGATCCGCCCAAGCCCCTGGCCGCGCATGAAAAGTCTCCCCTGTCTTCACCCGTGGTGGGACTTAGATCCGAACAAGCCGATCTCCAACATCCAGGCGCCCTGCAACAGCGCATTCAGGAGCTGGAGCAAGCCCTGCTGGAACAGCGGGAAAATTCCGCGTCCAATTTATTCTTTGATGAATCCATTGGCCTGCCCAACAAGCTTTTGCTGTTTGACCGGATGCAGCAAGCCATCGAGCGGGCCCGCCGGTTCGAGAACCAATTCGCGGTGCTGCTTTTGGATTTCAGCCGCCAGCAACACATTGACGAGATTCTCACCCTGGAAGATGCCGAGAAAATCTTCAAGACCGTTTCCGTCAAGCTGAAAAGAATTCTCCGCACCACCGATACCATTGCCGTGGTGGAAGGCCAGGACCCCACCTACAGCCTGTCTCGGATCAACAATGATAAATATGCGGTGCTGCTTACTGATCTGACCCAAGTCGAATCGGTCAGCCGGGTGGTGGAACGGATAACGGAAGGCTTTGAAGCGCCGCTAGCCATCGATGAGTTGGAAATCCAACTTACTGTCAGCATTGGCATCAGTCTCTATCCCGATGACGGCAGAACCGCCGAGGAGCTGGTCAGCCGGGCTGTCCACGCCTTGCAGGAAGCGCAACAATTAAATGGCCGCCATAACCACAGATTCTATTCCCTGGAAATCGACAAAAAACTCAAATACCAGGCGCAACTGACCCGGGAACTGTTCAAGGCGGATGAACGGGGTGAACTGCTGCCCTATTACCAACCCAAAATTTCTCTGAAAACGGGGAGGATTTCCGGCATGGAAGCCTTGGTGCGCTGGCAGCATCCCCGCCTCGGCCTGGTGCCGCCTGATCAATTCATCTCCCTGGCGGAACGCAACGGCATCATTGACAGAATCGGCAACTGGGTTATCCGCGCCGCTTGCCAGCAAGCTGCTATATGGCGGGAACGGGGCTTTGGCAATGTGCCGATTGCGGTTAACCTGTCGCCTATTCAGTTTCAAAATGAGAACTTTGCCGAGCAACTGCTCCAGGTGGTGGCGGAATCCGGCGGCCTGCCCAAATTCCTGGAATTGGAGATCACCGAAGGGGTGGTGATGCAAAACGTGGACCGGGCGGTAAAAATCATGAATACCCTTAGCCGCAGCGGCATCCGTATCGCGCTGGACGACTTTGGCACCGGCTATTCTTCCCTGAGTTGCCTGAAACGCTTCCCCATCGACAATCTGAAAATCGACCGCAGCTTTCTCACCGATATCACGGAAAACCCCGCCGATGCGGCCCTGGTCAGCTCCATCATTGCCATGGCCCACGGCATGAACCTGTCGGTCACCGCCGAGGGGGTGGAAAACGAAACCCAGCTCCGCTTCCTCCACGATTTGCAATGTAACGAAATCCAGGGTTACTACATCAGCAAACCCCTGCCCCCGGAAGAAGCCGACCAATTATTGGAAGCCGAACATAACATCCGCCGGAAGGTACAAAGTATTATCAGCCATTCTGATGCTGGCGCCGGAATCCCACTCGCTTCCCATTTAGGCGCTATCGAACCTATCCTCAATCATCCTCCCAGTTCGCTGGCGAAGACGGTTCAGGATGTCTGACGATCACGTAATCGGGCGCCAGCCCTGAACCCATTGCTGTATGTTCGGAGCGCCGTCAATTCGTTCATGGAGTCTGAGACACAGCCAGCCGGGCTGTGGATTTCGAAAATCCGCGCTTGCCCCGGGCAAATAACCTTAATCGTAACTGCTCGCGCCCCCAGGGGTGGTCTGCTGTCGGAAGACGCCATGAATACGTCCCTGCAGGCTTGGCTTTGGCATCCCTGACAAAGACACTTCCTCCACAGACCACCCCTGGGGCCTTCCCCCGGTATAGGCGAAGCTGCCTTAACCACTGATGTTACGCACGATCATTCCGCATTATCCTCCCCCCTCCCCGACCCTCCCCCGCAAGCGGGGGAGGGAGCAAGGGTGGATTATCTGACCCTGCCGTGCCGGCGAGGAAGGGGGATGCGGGTTGTTCTCCGCCCAACGACAGAAGTGGCGGAAAACCAAACATTACTCCCCTCTCCCACAGGGAGAGCAACCGTGTTCCCTGTCAAGCCATTTTTGGCGTCCAAGGGGTGTTATTTTTAATCATGGCGTTCATGAT
>LSNW01000020.1 GCA_001566965.1 Methylothermaceae bacteria B42
CTTTCGTATATTTCTTGCGTACTGTCATCTCTCACCTCAGTTTTTAAAAATTATCCCTTAACTGGGTGTCCGTGGGAGTTAGACCACATTACGCCAGTTGGACAGGCGTAATGGTCATGGCCTGGCGACGAGTTTCCTGTTGCAGGTTGTCAACTGCTTCGGCCAATGCCTTGGTTTGCGCCTTGTAGCTTCCAGAGAGATTGGCGATGACGATGGCGCAGTTGGGCAGTTCCAGGGCCGCGGTCATCAATGCGCTGAGGCTGTACACGACCATATCGGCCAGGGTGCCCTTACCAAACATCTGGGTGCTTGCGTTTTGCAGGTAAGGCGGCAGCTCGTCCAGAAGAATCAAGGTCGGCTGGTCGCCGATGATTTCCTTCCACTTGCTTTGATCCACGGCCTTGGGGCCATTGACCCAATGCTCCTTGATCGCCTCGCTGGCACCCAGTTGGGTGGCGATTTCACCCCAGATGTAGTTGTCCGGGTTGTTGCGGCCGTTGAACGCGGCGATACGCGCCGCGCCGAAATGGATGCGCTCAGTCAGATCGGTAGGCAGAACCTCGGGGCGAAGATCAGGATGGCGGGCCAATAGCCCCAAGGCGATCATCATGTGGGTTTTACCGCCACCCATCGCCTGGGTGAGCTCGAATACCGCCTGGTCCGATTTTCCGGAGAGTCACAGCATGCCCTCCCGGAAGAGCTGCTCCATGCCGTGGGTGACGAAATTCCGGGCGAAGAACTCACGGCCATCCCCCTCATCGTCGAGCAGATCCGCCAGACTCTCTATCCCGGAGCTCATCCGGTAATCCTGGATGATGGGATTGAAACGGCAGGCTTGTTTAACCGTTTTGATCATGCCGAACGCCCACCACCGCGTTCGCCCTCGTTGAAGCCTGAAATGGCTATACCATTCTTCTCGCAGTAGTCACGGATCAGCATTTCGACCATGTTGGCGATGGAGCGATGTTCCTTTTGAGCTGCCCTGCGCAATGCTTCCTTCAGATCCGGATCGATCCGAAAGGTCAGCGTCGCGGTCTTGGTGGCGGCCATGTTCCCTTCCAGAAGCTACTGTAAATGTACTGCAATATACTGAAATATCACGCAGGGCACTATCAGAAAGGCTGGGGGCGGCTGGCCTTCCAGAGGGAACGGAACAAAAGCAGTTAGAAATTCGGGGAGCATACTGACTACCAGCACCCTGCAGATTGTCCACCACCATTTCGATTTCTCACGAAATTCTATTGGCTCATTAGCCTTAATTTTCATCCAGACGTTGGAATCTGGCATTTTTCAGGCGGGTGAATACGCCAAGAGCTGAAATCATGCGCTCGGGCATGGGTAACTACCTGCCCGTTGGGTTTCAATTGCACGGTAATCGCGCCGCTAAAAGCGGTATTGCAAATCTTTGCGCCTGATTTCCGGTAGCGCTTTATGATATTGGGATGTGGAAAGCCGAAGCGGTTGCGGTAGCCGCTGGAAATCAAAATCCAGTGGGGATGAACTGCCTGTAAAAATTCGGGCGTGGAAGAGGTAATGCTGCCATGATGGGGAGCAATCAAAACCGTGGCATTGAGTTGATCCTTGGCGGTGGAAAGCAAGGCGTTTTCGCCTGACGATTCCAGGTCTCCGGGGAGTAAAAAGCTGCCTTTGGCCGCGGTCACCTTCAATACACAGGAACGATTATTTTCTGACAGTTGCCCGGATTCTTTTGGCCAAAGAATGGAAAATTGCACGCCGTCCCAGCGCCATTTCCGTCCAGCCTGGCAAGGTTTGGCAGGGGTTTTGAGGACGCTGGGATCGCTGGTGATTATCTCGGAGGGGAAATGTGCCATCACCCCGGCCAGGCCACCCCGGTGATCGTTATCGCCATGACTGATAATGACCAAATCCAGATGGGTTCTTCCCTGGCGGCGAAGATACGGGATGATAATGTCCCTACCGGCATCCAAACGCTCACTGTAATGCGGGCCGGCATCGTAAAGCAGTACATGATTTCGGGTTTGAATGACTGCGGCCAAACCTTGCCCAACATCCAATAAAGTCAGCCAAGCTTCGCCAGGCGCGGGATGAGAGGGTGAAATTCCCAGCAACGGCAACATCATTACCCCACCCAGCCAGCGCCCCGGCATTCCCCGGGGAGCGAGTAGTAACAAAATGGCCGGGACGGCGAAAATCATCACCCAGGTCTCAGAGAAAATTCCAGGCCAATTGAACTGGCTGGAATCAGAAATCCACACCAGCCAATGCCATAATCTGGAAAGCACCCAATCAGCCACTTGCAAGAATTTTTGCCCCAGCAAGGGAAACCAGAGCATCAAAGCGCTGCCCAACAAGGATAAAGGCAAGACTATGATCGCGACCACGGGCACCGCAATGCTATTGGCAATGGGTGCGCTCCAAGAGACTTGGCTGAAAAAGATCAGCACCAATGGCATCAGGGCCAGCCACAAAACCCATTGTACCTGGATGAATCCCGTCACCAGACCGGGCCGGCGCAAACGGCCGACCAAACCATAGAGAATCAAAAACACGGCGCTAAAAGACAACCAAAAACCCATGGACAAAGGCGCCCAGGGATCATAAACACACACGGCAAATAAGGCGATGAATACGGCATGAAAGGGATGCAGGGTTCGCCTCAGCACCAGTGCCGCCAACGCCACCCCAACCATTATCAAGGCCCGTTGGGTGGGAATGGAAAATCCCGCCAAGGCGGAATATAACGTGGCTGTCATCATTGCCGAGATAGCCGCAATCCGATCAGCAGGCATACCGATATAGCCCCAGCGCAGCCATATTCTCCTGGAAAGCCCGTAGGCCATGCCGGCAATCAAGCTGATATGAAGCCCCGAGATGGCCATCAAATGAGCGGTGCCGGTGGTTCTTAAAATCTGCCATTGAGCCCGGGAGATGCTGCTTTTATCCCCAACCACCAAGGCTTTGATTAAACCCTGTACCGGACTGTCTTGAAGCAGCGCATCCAACCTATCAGCCAGCGTTTGGCGCCATTGATCCAGTGGCCCTCCTGGCTGCAGTTTTTGATTGTGACCGCTATTGCGCACATAGCCAGTCGCGCCAATGCGATGGGCATAGAGCCATCTTTCATAATCAAATCCACCTGGATTTCTAAAACCATGGGGACGTTTTAGCCGCACCTGTAATCGCCAGCTTTCACCTGCCTGCAGTTTTGTTTTTGTGTTATACCAGCTCAATCGCAGCTTGCTTGGAAGCTCGAAATTGCCAAGGGGCCTGGAAACAAGAAAATTAAACCGCCAACCCCGCTCGACCCTGACCGGCAATCCTTCAATTTCACCTTCTACGAATAGATCCTTGCCTTCGAGAGAAGGAGGAAAAGGCGTGAAGAACAAAAAGCCCATCAGGGCAACCCAAAGGAAACCCAAAATGACCGAGGCCCCCACATACCATCGCCTACCAACTAAAAACACCGCCCCCACGGCAAGCGGTAAAATAATGGAAAGACTGGGCGGGACAGGCAGCCAATGACAAAACAGCCCTCCGACAAGGAAGCCCAAACAACCAAGGATAAACGTCAATGTTCAAAGCTTAAAACATGAATTTAAAATGCTACAATGCAAGGGTAACTCTGAATTAAAAAACTGAATGCCCGTTGCCATCTTTACGATGGGTAACAGACACAATATCAACACAGGTTCCGAAAACTTGATAAATTTGCTGGGTGACTTTTTTCCAAGTCCCCCATACAATCATAGTTTGCCGAGATAAGAAATTTTTTGATATGCCGAAGAAATTTATCCAACGTTATCTTCCTCATCACAATACTTTTAAGGAACATAAACGCCTGCAGTTCCTCGGAGAACATTTACACAACCCTAACCTTTGGCACTTAAATCGCCGCTCCGTTGCCCTCGCTTTTGCAGTGGGATTTTTTACTATGTATTTACCCATTCCAGGGCAAATGGTTGTGGCCGCGGCCTTGGCATTTTTGGTGGGGGCAAATCTGCCCATTTCCGTTATTTTGGTCTGGATTACCAACCCTCTGACCATGCCCGGCATGTTTTATCTCGCTTATAAAGTAGGCGCCTTTGTGCTGGGCACTACCAACGAAATCTCGCCAGACGTTTTTACCCTGGGCGGCGCATTGCACGAATTGGGGGATATTTGGTGGCCCCTGCTATTGGGAAGTTTGATTTTAGGGACATTGCTTGCCGCGGTAGGCTATTTGGGGATTCGGCTGTTGTGGCGGTTATCCGTCATGAAACGTTGGCAAAAGCGCCGGCATGAACGGGGAGCGCAATCTCAATCATCGGGAACCAGCGGATAAAGTTTCCCATCCTCGAGATAAAGCACTTTATCCATTTTCTCCGCCAATTTCCGGTCGTGGGTGACGACCAAAAAGCTGATGCCATATTCTTGATTGAGCGATAGCATCAATTGGTACACTCTAGCCGCGGTTTTACTGTCCAGATTGCCGGTAGGCTCATCGGCCAACACACACTTGGGTTGGGTGACCAATGCCCGGGCCACCGCAGCCCGCTGGCGCTCCCCACCGGAGACTTCACCCGGCTTGTGGGCCAATCTTTCCTCCAAACCCACTTTAGTCAGCAGCGCCAATGCCCTTTGTTTCGCGCCCGCAACGCTATCCCCACCGATAATCAAGGGCATGGCCACATTTTCCAACAGGGTGAACTCCGGCAGGAGATGATGGAATTGATAGACAAAGCCTAACGTTCGGTTACGCATTCGGCTCAACCGGCGCTCGTTCAAGGTCGCAATATCGACGCCACCCCAAACCACTTTACCGCCACTGACGGAATCCAACCCGCCCAATACATGGAGCAAGGTGCTCTTACCGGATCCAGAGGCGCCCATGATGGCAATTCTCTGTCCTTCCGCGACTTCCAGATCAATGCCCCGCAAAACATCCACTTGCAAAGGCCCTTCGCGGAAGTGTTTCTTCAGCCCGTAACAGGCTAACACCGGATCATTCATAGCGTAGCTCCTCGGCGGGCTTCACCTTGGAAGCTTGCCAGGCGGGATACAGAGTTGCCAACAAGGAAAGCGCAAACGCCATGACAGAGATTTGATAGACATCGCGCCAATGCAATTCCGAAGGCAGTTCGCTGATGTAATAGACATCCGCCGCTAGAAAATGCACGCCGAACAGACGCTCGATGGCTGGCACGATGGTTTCCACATTCAAGGCCAGCAACACCCCGCCCACGGCACCCGCCAGAGTGCCCACCAGGCCGATAATGGCCCCCAGCTGAATGAACAAGGTCATCACCGCGCCGGGAGTCATCCCTTGGGTTCGCAGAATGGCGATATCGGAGCGTTTGTCGGTTACCACCATCACCAGTGTGGAGACAATATTGAACGCCGCCACGGCCACAATCAAGAGCAGAATGATAAACATTACCCGCTTTTCCATTTGAATGGCTTTGAAAAAATTGCTGTGGAGTTTGGTCCAGTCAGTTACAAAATAACGCCCGCCCAGTTTCAGAGTCAGCTCGCGGGCTAATTGGGGGGCGATAAAAACATCATCCAATTTCAAACGGAGACCGGAAACCGCATTTCCCAAACGCAATAATTTGGCGGCATCCTTCAGATGAACCAGGGCCATGTTGCGGTCATATTCATACATGCCCACTTCAAAGATACCCACGACGGTAAAGCGCTTCAGCCGGGGCAAAATTCCCGCTGGGGTCGTGGTAACCTGGGGGGTGATAACAGTGATTTTATCGCCTTGCCAAACGCCAAGATAGCGCGCCAGCTCCGATCCCAAAATGATGCCGTAAGCGCCTGGTTTCAAGGCGGACAGATCACCCTTTTTAATGTGCTTGACCACTTCTGAAACCTGGTGTTCGCGTTCCGGCAATATCCCCCGCAGCATACTGCCGGAAACCCTGCGATCCGCGGTGATCATCACCTGTCCTTCCACAAAGGGCGCCGTCCCCAGGATATGAGGATAATTTTTAAGCCTTGCCGCCAACAACCGCCAATTTTGCAGGCGACTATCAAAACTGGTGATGGAGGCATGGGAGGTCATGCCCAGAATCCGCTGGCGCAATTCCGATTCAAAACCGTTCATCACAGAAAGAACGGTAATCAACGCCGTTACCCCTAATGCTATTCCCAGAATAGAGGTGAGCGTGATAAAGGAAATAAAATGCGTGCGCTTTTTAGCCCGCGTATAGCGCAGGGCGATATACAAAGTCAGGGGTTTAAACATGTATGGAGATTAGCTTCCTTGGCAATGGGGACAGATGCCGTACAGAATCAGACTGTGGTCTTTTAGCTCGTATTTCAGTTTGGAGGCTATTTTTTTCTGCCTTTTTTCAATATCGTCATCGGTGAATTCGTCAACCCGACCGCATTTGATACAGACAATGTGATCGTGATGACCGCCTCGATTCAACTCAAAGACCGAATTGCCTCCTTCAAAATGATGCCGCCGCACCAATCCCGCGGCTTCAAATTGGGTCAAGACCCGGTAAACCGTCGCCAAACCGATTTTTTCGCCCTCATCCAGTAGAATTTTATAGACATCTTCAGCGCTTAAATGCCGTTGATCGCCCTGCTTTTTTTCCAGGATTTCCAGAATTTTCATCCGGGGCAAGGTGACCTTTAACCCCACATTCCTCAGATCTTGCGTTTCCACCAGCCGCTCCTTTAATACTGGCAATACATGCATTGCAATGGTCTATGGATTATCATGTTGACCCATTCGATAATGAACAAAAAGGCAATCAATGGGAAAGCATCTCATTATTATTACCTACTTTGCAAGTCTGGTTTTAACTGGTTGTGTCTATAAAATCGACATCCAGCAGGGAAATATCGTCTCGCAAAGCCAGGTTGACCAACTCAAGCCAGGGATGAATCCAGACCAGGTCCGCTATGTCATGGGCACGCCTTTACTGATGGATCCATTTCATCCAAACCGTTGGGATTATGTTTATAGCTTTCAAAAAGGCGGTAAAGCCATGGAACTGCAGCATCTAACCTTATTGTTCAGGGACCAGCAACTGGCCGGCCTGCAGGGTGATTTTCACCCGCAACCCAAACCCGGGCTCGAAACGCCGGACATTGTAACGGTGGACGTACCACCCCGCAAAATCGAAAGAGGCATTTTTCAAATTATCGGGGATTTTTTCCGTTGGATGTTTGGATAACAAACATCACTTAAATTTTGTTCCGCGCCCGTTGCCGCCGGGCCTGCTTCGGGTCCATTAGCAACGGACGGTAGATTTCCACCCGATCCCCTGGCTGTACTGCTTGGTCGAGCTGGCCGAGTTGACCAAAAATTCCAACCTTGCATTCACTCAAATCAAGGGAGGAAATCTCTTGCGGCAGGCCACTCTGCTGAATAGCTGATTGTATCGTCATCCCTTTTTTATAGCGGACTTGAATCAGCCACTGGCGCTCCGCGTGCCCGTAGGCAACTTCGACAATATCAGCCATGCAAATCCTTAACCCTTTGGGTAAACGCACCCACCATGCTGTCGCAGATTTGATTGAATACCGTGCCAAATGCCAATCCGCCGAGCCGGGAAGTCATTTCAAATTCCAAATCCAGGCTGATTTTACTGGCATCCTCCCGCAGGGGCTAAAACCGCCATACCCCTTCGAGATGTTCAAACGGCCCTTGTAGCAATGTCATGCGAATCTCACGGCCAGGCACGTTAAAGTTACGGGTGGCAAAAGATTTTTGAAAGCCGCCCCGGGCCACTTCCAATTCCGCCTCGACGATATCCCCTTGGCGCATCAAAATCCTGGCAGACCGGCACCAGGGAAGAAATTGCGGATAAGATTCAATATCATCCACAATCCCAAACAAAACTTCCGCAGGGTACCTCACCAACGCGCTTTTATGAACTGACTTCATAACACTCCAATGCCATTCAGCAGAATCATCCCAACCGCAGCAGGCGCCACATATCGGCTCAAGAACCACCAGAACTTAAAGAAATTAGGATCGGTGGCCAATTCGCAGCGGCTAACTTCGGGTTTCATTATCCAACTGGCAAAAATCACCAACAATATGCCACTGACGGGCAACATGAGGTTTGACGTGAAAAAATCCAAAAGATCAAAAAAATTTTTGTCGAAAAGGGTCCAATGACGCCAGAGATTAAATGAAAACACCGTTCCCAGCCCAACAAACCAACAGACAAAACCACAAGCCAAACATGCCTTTATACGGCTGAAATCATGGTCTTCAACCAGCCAGGCCACTGCCGGTTCCAACAATGAAATAGAGGATGAAAGCGCGGCAAACGCCAGCAATACAAAAAACAAGGTGCCAAATAAGGCGCCCAAAGGCATTTGCGAAAATGCCAGGGGCAGGGTCTGAAATATCAAGCCCGGACCGGTTGCAGGTTCTAATTGATTGGCAAAAACCAAAGGAAAAATAGCCAGCCCCGCCAGCAATGCCACGGAAGTATCCGCTGCGGCAATAATAAAAGAAGTTTTGGCAATAGAAACATTTTCAGGAAGGTAAGAACCATAAATCATCATGGCCCCCATGCCGATACTCAGAGAAAAAAATGCATGTCCCATCGCAGTCAGCACGCTTGCCCCGGTTAAGCGGCTAAAGTCCGGATAAAATAAAAATCGCAGACCCCTTTGGAAATCTCCCGCACTCACGGCATAGCCCACCAAGATGAAGAGGATAATGAAAAGCGCGGGGGTCAGCCACTCCACCGCTTTTTCCAGTCCCCCTTGCACGCCTCGCGCCACAATACCCATGGTGGCTGTCATAAACACCGAATGCCAAAAAATCAGCCGCCAGGGATTGGCTACCAATTCCGCAAACACCTTACCAATTGCCTGAGCATCTTTATCCAGGAAGACTCCAGCAGCCATTTTCACGATATAGGCAATGGTCCAACCTGCAATAACGCTGTAATAGCTTAAAATCAAAAAGCCCAATCCTATTCCCAGACCGCCCAACCAGCGCCAATGGAGGCTTGCTCCGGACTCCTTCGCCACTACCGCCATCCCATCCAAAGGATTTAAACGCCCCTGGCGACCAATCATGGTTTCCGCCATCAACATGGGAATTCCCATACCTATGACACAGGCCAGATATACCAGAACAAAAGCACTACCGCCATTTTGACCCGCGATGTAGGGAAACTTCCAAATATTTCCCAGCCCAATCGCCGAACCAGTGGCCGCCAACACAAACAGCAGCCAGGACGACCACTGAGTATGGCTTTCCCTTTTCTTTGACATGACTTCCCCTTCAAATCTTCCTAACGGACATCCATTCTTGAAAACATCCTTGCCAAAAGACAAAGTAGGATAAAATAGCAAACCCCAACGATTCAGTCAGTCTTCATTCCATCCCATGGCCAGTAAAAAAAAGAAAAAAACAGCAGGCAATGTCATTGCAGTCAACCGCCAGGCACAGCATGACTATTTTATCGAAGAAACTTTCGAGGCCGGGTTGGTGCTGGAAGGTTGGGAAGTAAAAAGCCTGAGAGCCGGCCGGGTCAATTTGAAAGAGAGTTATGTGCTTATCAAAAACGGCGAAGCTTGGCTATTCGGCGCCCATATTTCTCCCTTGCCTTCCGCTTCCACCCATATCAATCCTGACCCAACCCGAACCCGCAAACTGTTGTTGAAAAAACAAGAATTAAACAAATTGATCGGCCATGTCGAACGCCGTGGCTATACCCTGGTGCCACTCAAGCTATATTGGAAAAAAAATCTGGTAAAACTAGAGATAGGACTGGCAAAGGGCAAAAAACTGCACGACAAGCGCGCTACCGAAAAAGAGCGGGATTGGCAACGGGAGAAACAGCGGTTGTTGAAAACTGCTGTTTAAAGAAAGCTGTTCATGCCTTTATTAAGGTTTTACCGGGGTATTCCATGGTACATCATAAACTCTTTCCTGAGGTCTTGATGGCGACCGCCCATGCCGCCATCATCCAAGGAAGCAATTCCCCAGCACCTTAGCCGTGTAGAATTGACCGGCAAATCATTGTTTGACTGTGGCCGGATAACCTGCATTTGTCACTGCCTCAACAAGTTTTTCAACGTCCGTTTTAGCGGGGTCGAATACCACCACGGCAATGCTTTTTTCCATATCCACTTGCGCCGATTGCACGCCATCCACTTTTTTTAATGCATTTTCTACTGTGTATTTACACATGGCACAAGTGAGGTTACCGACTGTCAATGTTACTTTGTGTACACTCTTTTGAGCTTCTGGAACGGTAGCTTGAGCTGGAATTTCCACCAAAGCAGCCGCCAATACTAAAATCATTGCCAAATTACGTATCACTTGTTTTCTCCTTAGCCAATTCGTTCTAAAAACCAAGGGGCATACCAAGGAAAGGTAATTAACCCCACAATAAAAACAGTCACCACCCAAAAAATGATTCTTTGCCGCTTGCGGACAAGTGGAACCGAGCACGCCTGCCCTTCCGTACAGGGCTTTACCACATACAGTTTGTAAAAAGCCCAACCGAGCAACATCAAGGTAATGCCAATAAAAAAAGGACGGTAAGGTGAAAACGCAACCAACGTGCTCATCCACCCCCCGCCGATACCGAGTAACACCAGCACGAATGGGCCCACGCAACATACTGATGCGCCAATGGCTGCCAACGCGGCGGTCCAATTCAGCCATCCCGGCAATGCACTACCCTTGGTTTGTTCCAATTGCCTGGCTTTTTCAGTCATAAGACGCCTCGTTTGGTTAGGATTTAGGTTCAATAAATATTGTACATACCGTAGTTGGGTACGTTGTCAAGTATCCTCCCGCATCTCTAACAGCTTTTCCAGAAGAAAGCATCCTGGTTGATCCCCCGAGCGGCAGACTTGCAGGGTTTGCTCCAGAATTTGGCGCATATCTTGAAGGCTGCGAATTTTTTCCTCAATGGTTGCCAGTTTAGATTGCGCCATTTTTTGCACTGACTCACAGGAAGCGCCATCTAGATCCAGTAATTCGCCAATTTCCCTTAAGGTAAAACCCATCGCCTGGGCGCGTTTGATAAAACGCAGCTTCCTCACCACTTCAGGCGCATATGTGCGAGTGCCAAAAGCCGGTTTGGGCGGGGTTTCCAGGATTCCCAGACGCTGGTAATAGCGAATGGTTTCCACATTCACCCCTGCTTGCTTGGCCAGCCTGCCAATGGTCAGGCCTGGAGAATTAGCCATAGCCTTTAGGTCTTAATGGCGCGAGTTGACCTGTTTTGAGGAAATTCATGTAATCGGCCAATACTTGTTGATGATCAAATGCCAATGGCGAAGGCAAATTATTTAAAGCCACAATCGTTATATTTTTGGCATCATCGGCAGCCTTAGGTTCCCCGCTTGCTTCTCCCACATAGACTGCCGTCACTGTATGGCCTCTCGGATCTCGTCGTGGATCGGAATACAGGCCCAACAAGAATTTGAGTTCCACGTCCAGCCCTGTTTCCTCTTTCGCTTCTCGAATCGCTGCGTGTTCTACGGTTTCGCCAACATCTACAAATCCTCCAGGTATCGCCCACCCGTAGGGGGGATTTTTCCGTTCAATCAAAACAATGCGTCTACCTGAACGATCTAATAACTCGATAATGACATCTGCGGCCAGCAGCGGGGTTGTGGGTCTGCCCATGAGATCTCCCGAGGATTCCGGTTAAGAAAAATGGTATGAGTATGATGAGAAAATTGAAAGGAAAAAATGACAACTATGTTGACAAACACCGCTGTCATCGTACTTCTCCTCTAATCGCGACCAAAAGCGGTCACAACGAGTGTCCGACAAACCGTCAGTGAATGGGAAATCTATGGAGATGGCGAAAAAGCTACCGCGAAGCGGTTTAGTTCAACGTTGCGCTAACCGGCTGCCGAAGAAGCGCCAGCGACTGAGGCAGTCCGAGTTAAGCGCCTTGTTCGGTGTTTTTTTCTCTCTGAGCCATTGCCTTTCGGCTGATTTCTTCCAGGCTCAAATTATCATCCATATCCATATCTTGACGCCATTTGGTGTAATCAAACGGCTCACGCTGAATAAGCGCTACAAAACGCTCTGCCTCGACATCTCCGAGATAACGTGCAAGTAACTGAAGGCCTTTAGATTTTATTTCTGTATCTGTAATCATTTCTCTATCTCTTTAATAAACCCAATTGGATCAGTAACATGTATTTGTTCAACCAATGTGGCTTTTTTTAGAATTCCATCATCTGTCGTCAAGAAGAAATCAGCGCCAGCTTGTATTGCACAGGCAACATGCAACGAATCTATCTTTCTAATTCCTTTCTCAAGTAATATGCTGGCCAATCCCAGAACGCTTTCGCTTTCTAGGACATCATCTGTTGCATATTTTCTCCATTTTGCTATTTGTTCCCTGCGCTCTCTGAAAGGGTTCTTTCCATTCTCATAGTCCAATATATAGGACCACACAAGTTGAAAATCTCCATTCCTAATGTCTTCTTGTATTTTCAGCTTGGCTTCTGCTTCCAATCGGATGCGAAGGTGAGACTGATCATCATAAGGACGGTTGAAGCAGCAATTATCGAGATATATTTTCATTTGAATTTCGTGATTACCTACGGGCTGCTTTTTTTCACCGAACGCTAAGCATCAGGCGCGCCGTTTTTTGGCGTCGGCTGGATGCTTTTGATACTTATTCATGACCGCCTCCCCTGATAAACGGGCTTAGTGGACAGGCCACTATCCAAGCTTCGAATGAAGTGTACGATGTCAATGCATCAAACAGAGGAGGCGATCAAATGAGATTTTACACCCAAACCCATCAATATGTCTGTGGCGTTGATTTGCATACCAAAACTATGTACTTATGCATTTTGAATCACGCCGGCGAGATCGTCTTGCATAGTAATCTCCCGGCCAAGCCGAACCCCTTCCTCAAGGCGATCAAGCCGTTTCGCGGGGACTTGGTGGTAGGTGCCGAATGCATGTTCTCCTGGTACTGGTTGGCGGATCTTTGCCTTCGGGAAAAGATCAAGTTCATTCTGGGCCATGCCTTGTATATGAAGGCGATTCATGGCGGCAAGGCCAAGAGCGACAAGATTGATTCGGAGAAAATCGCGCGGCTGATTAAAGGCGGGAATTTCCCCTTGGCCTATGTGTACCCTTACGAGTTACGGCCCACGCGGGATTTACTGCGGCGCCGGCGCATGCTGGTGCGGATGCGCAGTGAAGTCCTGGCGCATATCAAGCTGACCCATTATCAATATAACGCCGAATTTTTTCAGAAGAATATCAACAAACAAGGCAACCGGGCAGGGATTGAAACCCTGTTTTCCGATCCTGACGTGCGCAAGAATATCGAGGTGGATCTGTCGGTGGCCGATCACCTGCAACAAGAAATCACGCAGCTGGAAAACTACATTGTCCGCAAAACCAAGGCGTTTGATCCGCGTACTTACTATCGCTTGCAAACGGTTCCCGGCATTGGAAAGGTGCTGGCGCTGACGATTCTGTATGAAATTGGCGATATTGACCGGTTTCCAAGCGTGCAATCCTTTGCTTCTTACGCCAGGCTGGTCAAATGCAGCCAGGAATCGGCCGGCAAGCTTTATGGTTACGGCGGGGGCAAAATCGGCAATCCCCATTTGAAGTGGGCATTTTCGGAAGCGATGTGCCTATTCCTGCGCGAAAGTGACAGGGCCAAGGCTTATGTAGCCAAACTGGAGAAAAAGCATGGCAAGGGCAAAGCCATGGCCATCCTGACGCACAAGCTGGGCCGCGCCGTGTATTTTGTCATAAAACGCAAAGATGCCTTTGATGAAAAGTATTTTTTTAATGCCTGAATGATGATTTTGAGTCGTCCGTGTTTGAGCTCTAATGCATAACTGTCTCTGATGTGCCTGAACTGAAACCAAAGATCGCACTCTGAAGGAGGCTTTGACCTCGAATGATCTTTTCAGGCCCAAGGCCAAGCGCCTTGCTTTGAATAGACAAAGACGGACGGCTCATCCTGAATACGGTTTGCTCGTGACTGCCCCTGGGGTTTGAACTGTAAGATAACTGGACACATGAAGTGAGCCCGACCCTTTGAAAAGACAACCGCCAGGGTAACCGATGAATTTCTAGTACGCGGGGACGAAAAGGCTTCGGCTGGCGTCTTCGCAGTCTCACGGTTTAAAACGAATAACATCGCTTCAAACTCGTGGGATAGATGCTCGATAGAGTTTGATTCGCAACATCCCTGTTGCTCACCCTTCGGGCAGCTAGCTGTCCAAATTTGATCCTGTCAAATTTGTGTGCGCAGGCACGGCCTGACGCAATAAGGAAAAGTTAAGGCAGCAGAAACGACAAAGCGTATATTTTAAAAATCCGATTATTTCGGAGAAAAATTCGTTTTGCCTATTGACAAGAGGCGGTCATATAGATGTTATACGAATTCTACTACGCTTTGTGTTCATCAAGATTATTTACTAAGGGCAAAGCCCTTTCAGTGAGGGAAACATAGTTTGCGATGTGCTTTATTAAGCCATATTTTTTCATTTCAGAACAAATATCTCTTGTTTTAAGCTCTGTAAAATCATTTAGTCGTTTTGTTTCTTCATACAGCCTTGATTCATGGATATGATGCTCATCGAGGTTTGAAAATGCGCGCAACACAATTTTCCACTCATACGGTATAGGTTTTGGAATACGCCTCCAGTTCAGAGTATTTCGGATGCGATATTTTTTATGGAATTTAATTCCCCAGAAAGAGATTTCTTTGCCCGGTTCAGCCAGAAGGAATACAACAACAAAGACAGCGCAAATACCGATTACACCAACTTTTCCAGTTGCAATTAAAAATTCAAACATACTCGGTCATGCTCTCTTTTCGTATAACATATAAGCATTTTATCTGCCGTGCGCAGCATGGCAGATACATGTCTGTTGGACTATGCCGTCACCACGGCTTGCTATTTATAGGGGATTGTATTGTGGCAGGGGTGGATTGTCGAAGGAAATTGTTGACTTTGTGCCATCAACCTGGATGAACCGGACGTTTTGATCGGGTAGATCAGCGTTCATTATCATGAGTTTTGTCTTTCTTCGTTGATCATAAAGCGCTTTTTATCTGTTTTGATTTCCTTGGGCCGAGCGCCATTGCAGACCCTCGGGGCCTGATGAACGCACTTCAAGTTCGATCCTGCTTTCAGGGGGAGCTCAGTCAACCATAGTCGATGCGCCTTGGCGCGATTTCCCCACTCACGATCAGG
>LSNW01000021.1 GCA_001566965.1 Methylothermaceae bacteria B42
CAATAAGGAAAAGTTAAGGCAGCAGAAACGACAAAGCGTATATTTTAAAAATCCGATTATTTCGGAGAAAAACTCGTCTTGCCTATTGACAAGAGGCGGGCATATAGATGTTGGGCACAGTTACTTAATATTTCGAACCGATAACCCAGCTTTACATATACCTACTTGCGATATTTTCCTTCCATAACCGTATATTCTGTTGGTTTCATCATTCCACAGGGTTTGAATTTCATCAAAACCAGCTTCTTTCATCATACGATAAAGGGCTGATGGAGACGGTATAAACCAGTTCCAACCTCCACGGTTCAGTCTCTCCTTTGTTCCAGAGTGGTAAATTAGGCTTCCCTCAAATTTGCAAAATGGTTCCTCCCTTTTGATTCCTGCGGACTCAACAAGGATGAAACCACCTACCTTCAAAGAGTTAAAAAGAATCCTTAGCGCCAATAGCGGATCGGACAAGTGGTAAATTACCCCAGGAAAATAAACAATATCAAATTGATCATGGAATTCTTCTGTATTGCAGTCGTAAATAGATAGCGATTTTACTGAAACTCGATCACTAATACCAAAAGAAGTTACTAAAAAAGATGTTGTTTCTGCATACTTCTTAACTTCTTCAATTGCGAATACTTTGTCCGAAACAGTTGCTAAAAGTAACGTAGTTCCACCTGTCCAACAGCCGATATCAAAAACATGCTTAGTTTTAAAATCCTCAAGGGAGATGGGGAAAAGAGTTATGAAATTGGCCAATAGTTTAATATGCCTATCGCCCATCCGACCTTCCAATTTAAAGTCACCAAAGTCATGATTATGCCCCCAATGAAATTTAATTGATAAATCTCTCTGAAGTTCTATTTCATCCTCAGAATAGCCCTCCGATTGAGCATCAATTACACCGATTCTCGATTGTACTGATCTCGCAAATTCTTTAGGAGTAATTCCTTTAAGGTTAGAAGTCTTATAAAAATCGAATTGTTTTTTCAACACATCAAATATCTCTTTCGCTTTACTATCACTATGGGATATTTGTTCGGAAGATCGCAGTTTTTCCCCTACATACTGGAATATCTCCTTTGGGGATGAATTGTAAAGTTTAGCCAAGATTCTCTTCATAGTTCTTTTCTCTCATTTTTTGTATGCCCAACGTTAAGCTCAGCCGACGCGAAACCGCGAAGGGGTGGAGCGGTCGGCTGCAGCACCTTGGTATGCCCGGCATGGGCATGAACTGATGGGGTGCAAGTCCCCTGTAGGAGTACCTGTAGTGTTCACGATGTGGACCAATATAACTACTAGCCGACGGCAAGGGCAAACCCGCGAGGGTTTGTCCGAAGGAAGCCCGAGCGCAAACGTGCGAGCCGACGGACAGACAAAATCGCCTTGAACAGCCGCAGGCTGGCCCGAAGGGCGAGCCCCAGGGACGGGGCGAGTAAACTGCATAGAAGGCCTGGTCCCTGGGCGAGTCAGCCAAGGATGACGAAGCCCATCAGGTGCAAGGGATAGGGTAAATGCAGCGGTTGTGCACGGAAAGCTGATCTGCGCCATCCATGGCGCAGCCCCTTCGGGCGTGCTGCGTACGTCCAAATTTGTTCCAGACAAATTTGTCATGTTCTTATCCGGGGGTGAGAAGCGAAGCTTCGAACGCGCAGGCAGGAAGCCGAAGCTGGGCTTTTTTGTGAAGCAAGGAGGCGTAACGAAAAAGTCTGTTCCATAGGCGGCCTGTGGGTCTATGGGAGCCGGACTGAGGCCCATCTCGAAAGGGGTGGACAAGCCACCGGACCCTAAAGCAACCCAGGCAGCGCGCCTTCCGGCAACGGCGGGCGTGATGGAACAGAAGTCAGCAGAGGCCATAGTAGCCCCGTCCTCTGGGAAAGAGGGCGGCGCGAAGGGCCGAACATGAGAAGACAGGGAGGAGCCATGAGTCACTTGCAAACGCCTGTGAACCCGACCGGGGGAGATGAATTGCGGCGTGGTCTCATGCAGCCGGCCCTGCGCGACGATCTGATGGCGCGGATTCTGGACAGCGGCAATCTGCAACGGGCATGGAAGCGGGTGAAGGCCAACCGGGGTGCGCCCGGTATCGATGGGATGACCATCGAGGACTTTCCAGCGTTTGCACGATCCCACTGGCCCAGGATTTGCCAAGCCCTGTTCGATGGCAGCTATACCCCGCAACCGGTGCGTCGGGTCATGATCCCCAAGTCCGGTGGCGGGGAAAGAATGCTGGGAATTCCCACGGTCACCGACCGGGTGATCCAGCAAGCCATCGCGCAAGTGTTGGGACCGATCTTTGATCCGGGTTTCTCGGAATCGAGTTTCGGTTTCAGACCGGGACGCTGCGCCCACGGAGCAGTGCGGCAGGTACAACGGTTTATCGGAGAAGGGTATCGCATCGCCGTCGATCTGGACCTGGCGAAATTCTTCGACAATGTCCAACACGATGTCCTGATGGCCCGAGTGGGCCGCAAGGTACGCGACAAACGGGTGCTCTCTCTGATTGGCGAGTACCTGCGGGCAGGCGTCCTGGTCGGCGGGCAGTTCGAGGCAACGGCAATCGGAACGCCCCAGGGCGGTCCTCTCTCGCCGCTGCTCGCCAATATTCTGTTGGATGATCTGGACAAGGAGCTGGAACGCCGGGGGCACCGGTTCGTCCGCTATGCGGACGACCTGCTGATCCTGGTGAAAAGCCCCAGGGCGGGGCAAAGGGTTATGGCCAGCGTCACCCGCTTCCTGACCCAGCGGCTCAAACTGAAGGTCGGTAAATGTCAAAGTAACTGTCGCCAAAAGTTGAAAATTAATGAATGATATTGAGCTTGTTGACTGAGCGCGAA
>LSNW01000022.1 GCA_001566965.1 Methylothermaceae bacteria B42
CGTCTTACCATGGTCAACATGCCCAATCGTCCCCACATTCACATGTGGCTTGGTACGCTCAAATTTCTGCTTGGCCACTGCTACACCTCACTTTAAAACTATGATTCCAGAATAAATTATGATGCTTTTTTAATGATCGCCTCAGCGACGCTCGCCGGCGCTTCAAGGTATTTTTCAAACTGCATGGTATAAGTCGCCCGGCCTTGTGTCTGAGAGCGCAAATCTGTTGCATACCCAAACATCTCTGCCAGCGGCACTTCACAGCGAATGATTTTCCCCGATGGCGCATCGTCCATGCCTTGGACCATACCGCGGCGGCGATTGATATCGCCCACAACGTCACCCATATATTCCTCTGGCGTGACGACTTCCACTTTCATAATGGGTTCCAACAGCACAGGATCGGCTTTCTTCGCACCCTCTTTGAAAGCCATTGAGCCGGCGATCTTAAAGGCCATTTCGCTGGAGTCAACATCATGATACGAACCATCGAACAAGGTTACCTTCACGTCCACAACGGGATAACCTGCCACCACGCCGCTCTCCATAGCCTCTTGCACCCCTTTATCCACTGCCGGTATGTAATCTTTTGGCACCACACCCCCAACGATGGCATTCTCGAATTCGTAACCGCTGCCACGATCCAGGGGCTCAAGACGTAGCCAGACATGACCGTATTGACCCCGCCCCCCTGTCTGCCGCACGAACTTGCCTTCCTGCTCGACCGACTTGCGAATTGTTTCGCGGTAGGCGACCTGAGGAGCGCCAACGTTGGCTTCCACATTAAACTCACGCTTCATGCGGTCGACAATAATTTCCAAGTGAAGCTCTCCCATGCCGGAGATAATGGTCTGCCCCGATTCCTCGTCAGTATGCACCCGAAATGAAGGATCTTCCTGAGCCAGTTTCTGCAAAGCTACACCCATTTTCTCTTGGTCCGCTTTGGTTTTAGGCTCAATTGCCACCGAAATAACGGGCTCGGGGAATTCCATCTTCTCAAGGGTGATAATAGCCTTGGGATCACACAAAGTATCGCCGGTGGCCACATCTTTCAAGCCGATAGCCGCCGCGATATCTCCGGCTCGCACCTCCTTGATTTCTTCGCGGGAGTTCGCATGCATTTGCACGATACGACCAATCCTTTCACGTTTTCTTTTCAATGGGTTATAAACCGTGTCACCGGAGTTAACCACCCCAGAATAGGCTCGAAAGAAGGTTAAAGCACCAACAAAAGGATCAGTAGCGATCTTAAACGCCAAGGCCGCAAAAGGTTCATCATCTTTTGCCTTTCGCTCAACCTCGTTACCATCTTCATCCACACCCTTAACTGGTGGGATATCAACGGGAGAAGGCAACAACTCAATCACGGCATCCAGCAATGCCTGCACACCTTTATTCTTAAAGGCCGAACCGCATAACGCAGGCACGATTTCACCCGCCAAAGTACGTGAACGCAAACCTTGCTTAATTTCCTCGATAGTTAACTCTTCCCCCTCCAAATATTTATCCATCAATTCGTCATTGGCTTCAGCAGCGGCCTCAACTAATTTTTCGCGATATTCTTGACACATTTCGACCATATCCCCAGGGATATCCTTGGCCTCGTATTTGGTGCCCTTGGTTTCCTCATCCCAGTAAATGGCCTGCATGCGAATAAGATCTACAACGCCTTTGAAATTCTCTTCCGCCCCGATTGGCAATTGCAAAGGAATGGGATTTGCACCTAAGCGATCTTCAAGCTGCCCAACTACCCGCAGAAAATCAGCGCCTTGCCGATCCATCTTATTGACGAACGCCAAGCGCGGAACACCATATTTATTCGCCTGTCTCCACACCGTTTCCGACTGAGGCTCCACACCACCTACCGCACAAAACACCGCACAGGCTCCATCCAAAACACGCAGTGAACGCTCCACTTCAATTGTGAAGTCCACGTGACCCGGCGTATCGATAATATTGATTCGGTGCTCGGGAAATTGACGATCCATACCGCTCCAAAAGCAAGTAGTCGCAGCCGAGGTAATTGTGATGCCGCGCTCTTGCTCCTGCTCCATCCAATCCATTACGGCAGCCCCATCATGGACCTCACCAATTTTGTGAGATACGCCTGTATAGAATAGGATTCTCTCGGTCGTCGTCGTTTTACCCGCATCAATATGAGCCATAATGCCGATATTGCGGTATCTTTCGATTGGAGTTGTGCGTGCCACTGTCTTTAACCTTTAATTTCTACTTCAATTACCAGCGATAATGAGAAAAAGCTTTATTTGCTTCTGCCATTCTATGGGTATCTTCGCGCTTTTTAACCGCTACCCCGCGATTTTCAACCGCATCCATGAGTTCACCAGCCAATCTCTGCGGCATTGTTTTCTCACTGCGTTTGCGCGCCGCATCAATCAACCAGCGCATACCTAGAGAGCGGCGACGATCAGGACGAACCTCTACAGGTACCTGGTAGGTTGCACCACCAACACGGCGGGATTTTACCTCCACCAACGGCTGTACATTCTCGAGAGCCTTTACCAGCACACCGAGAGAATCTTCATGCCCACGGGATTCGATAATGTCCAAAGCCCCATAGACGATACGTTCCGCCAAGGATTTTTTCCCGCTTACCATCACCATGTTAATGAATTTGGCAACGGTCTCATTTCCAAACCTTGGATCTGGCAAAATTTGCCTTTTTTCTGCAGCCCTTCTTCTCATCGCTATTCAATCTCTAAGTAATTTAGCTTCTTGGTTTCTTGGTTCCGTATTTGGAACGCCCCTGACGGCGCCCATCCACGCCTGCAGCATCCAGCGCGCCACGAACCACATGATAACGAACACCCGGCAAGTCTTTTACCCGCCCCCCTCGAATAAGCACGACTGAGTGTTCTTGCAAATTGTGCCCTTCACCGCCTATATAACTAGTAACTTCAGCACTATTGGTCAGTCTAACACGAGCCACTTTGCGCAGCGCCGAGTTAGGTTTCTTTGGGGTGGTTGTATAAACCCGAGTGCAAACCCCGCGCTTCTGCGGACAAGCATCCAGCGCAGGCACATTACTCTTTTCTTTCTTTCGAACTCGAGGCTTTCTAACCAATTGGTTAATTGTTGCCATACCAATACATCTCCCTACAACTCGATCGGCGCTTAATAATCTTGCAAAATTCTAACTAGGAACGAACCCAATAAAAATCAAGTGGTTATGAGCTTCTACGGGTTCTAGCTGAAAGCTGGGTATTGTAGATAATTAAAAGCCGGCTGTCAACTAAATCACAGCCGGCTTTAATAGTTAAGGCTAAATCACTGATAAGCGGTAGCCTTAGGGATTGAACGCTTTTTTCAGCGCTTCCTCCACTTCTTCTGTTCCCATCACCTCAGCCTCTGGCGCAGGCATCTGTGCCAGTGCCCGCTTACGCTTGCGTTCCCGATGGTAGGCCAGACCGGTACCCGCGGGGATCAAGCGACCAACAATGACATTCTCCTTCAGTCCGTGAAGATCATCGCGCAATCCACGTACCGCCGCGTCAGTAAGAACCCTCGTGGTTTCTTGGAAGGACGCCGCAGAGATGAAGGATTCTGTGGCCAAAGATGCTTTGGTAATTCCCAACAAGACGGGCAAGAAAATAGCAGGTTTTCTCCCTTCTTTCTCCAACTTTTCATTTTCCTCGAGTATCCGAGAGCGCTCCACCTGCTCTCCCGCCAAATAGCTGGTATCGCCTGGGTCAGTGATCTCTACCTTGCGCAACATCTGACGTATGATCACCTCAATGTGCTTGTCATTGATCTTCACGCCCTGCAGCCGGTAAACATCTTGGATCTCTTTGACCAAATAGGCCGCCAACTCTTCCACGCCGCGAAGGCGAAGCAGATCATGGGGCGTCAATTCCCCTTCTGCAATGGTCTCGCCTTGTTCGACATACTCCCCCTCGAAAACCGTAACATGACGCCATTTTGGAATCAGTATTTCATGCTGATTTCCTTCGGAATCTGTAATGATCAGCCGGCGCTTGCCCTTGGTTTCCTTACCGAAACTCACTGTACCCGTGGCTTCCGCCAAAATAGCCGGATCTTTGGTTTTGCGCGCTTCGAACAGATCCGCTACTCTTGGCAGACCCCCGGTAATGTCACGGGTTTTCGTCGATTCTTGCGGTATCCTCGCGAGAATATCCCCCACTTCCACCCGGTCTCCGTCACGAATGTTGACGATAGCTCCAGCAGGGAGAAAGTATTGGGCTGGAATTTCCGTACCCGGAATGAAAATGTCTTCTCCATTTTCATCCACGAGCTTGATCATCGGCCGTAAATCTTTGCCCGCTGAGGTGCGTTGCTTAGGATCGATTACCACCATGGAACTCAAGCCGGTGACTTCATCCATTTGCTCACGAACCGTGACGCCCTCGATGAAGTTTTCTAATTTAACGATTCCGCTCACTTCGGTGATAACCGGATGGGTATGGGGATCCCAGGTGGCCACCACATCTCCCATTTTGACTTGGCTGCCATCCTCTACATTCAAGATGGCGCCATAGGGGATACGATAGCGTTCGCGTTCGCGGCCATGTTCGTCAATCACGCTGATTTCACCCGAACGGGAAACCGCAACCAATTTCCCTTCCTTGTTTCGCACCGTTTTCAAATTCGTCAAACGAATGGTTCCAGGTGATTTCACTTCAACACTACTGATAGCAGCAGAACGTGATGCCGCACCTCCAATGTGGAAAGTACGCATGGTCAGCTGAGTACCTGGCTCACCAATAGATTGGGCGGCAATCACCCCTACCGATTCGCCAACACTCACCCGATGGCCACGCCCGAGATCCCGGCCATAGCAATGCGAGCATACCCCATACCGGGTTTCGCAGGTAATCACTGAACGCACCTGCACGTGTTCCACGCTATGTTCTTCTAGCAAACGCACATAACGTTCATCCAACAACGTCCCAGCCGGAGCAACCACTTCCTCGGTTTTAGGATCCAGGACATCCTCGGCAACCACTCGTCCAAGCACGCGCTCGGATAAGGGTTCAACCACATCACCGCCTTCGATTATCGGTGTCATCAATATGCCATTGGTAGTTCCGCAGTCCTGTTCCGTAATCACCAAATCCTGAGCCACATCCACCAAACGCCGGGTCAAATAGCCGGAGTTGGCGGTCTTAAGCGCGGTATCCGCCAAACCTTTGCGGGCACCGTGGGTAGAAATAAAGTATTGGAGAACATTGAGACCTTCCCGGAAGTTGGCCGTGATTGGAGTTTCAATAATGGAACCATCCGGTTTTGCCATAAGGCCGCGCATTCCAGCCAACTGGCGGATTTGCGCGGCAGAACCACGAGCGCCTGAATCGGCCATCATAAAGATGGAATTGAAAGATTTCTGCTTTACCTTGTTACCTTCAGCATCTTCAACCTCTTCTTCTCCAAGGACGCTCATCATCGCCTTGGCCACTTGGTCGTTGGCATGGGACCAAATATCAATGACCTTGTTATAGCGTTCGCCATTGGTGACCAGGCCGGATTCGTACTGGCGCTGGATCTCCATGACCTCTTTCTCGGCCTCCTGAATGATCTTTGTCTTTTCAGGAGGGATCACCATATCGTTCACGCCAAAGGAAACTCCGGCCTTACTGGCATTTGAGAATCCCAGGTACATCAATTGGTCGGCAAAAATTACCGTGGTCTTGAGACCAAGATTGCGATAACACACGTTGATGACATTGGAGATGGCCTTTTTGGTCATATCCTGATTGATCAATTCAAAGGGCAATCCTTCAGGAACAATTGACCAAATCAATGCTCTGCCAGCGGTGGCATCGACTACCCGGCGATCATAAGAAACAGAGCCGTCCTCCTCCTGGATTTTCTCTTCAATCCGCACCTTAATCTTGGCATGCAAACTAAGTACTTTATTATCCAGTGCCCGCTGTACCTCGCTGACATCAGCGAAGACCATCCCTTCACCTTGGGCATTGACCTTCTCCCGGCTCATATAATAAAGCCCCAATACAATATCCTGAGTAGGGTGAATAATTGGCTCACCATTGGCCGGCGAGAGAATATTATTGGAGGACATCATTAAGGCCCGGGCTTCCAACTGTGCCTCCAGAGATAATGGCACGTGAACCGCCATCTGATCGCCATCAAAGTCGGCGTTGAATGCCGTACATACCAATGGATGCAGTTGGATGGCCTTGCCTTCGATCAAAACCGGCTCAAAGGCTTGAATCCCCAACCGGTGCAATGTGGGTGCGCGGTTCAACATCACCGGGTGCTCGCGGATGACCTCGTCAAGCACGTCCCAAACCTCGGCTTCCTCCCGCTCCACCATACGCTTGGCGGCCTTGATGGTTGTGGCAATACCCCGCGCTTGAAGTTTGCCGAAAATAAACGGCTTAAACAGCTCCAATGCCATTTTTTTAGGCAGTCCGCATTGATGCAGCTTGAGGGTGGGTCCCACTACGATGACGGAACGGCCAGAATAATCTACCCTTTTGCCGAGAAGGTTCTGACGGAAACGCCCTTGCTTGCCTTTGATCATATCGGCCAGCGATTTAAGGGGGCGCTTGTTGGTTCCGGTGATAGCCCGTCCGCGGCGGCCATTATCCAGTAATGCGTCAACCGATTCCTGCAGCATACGCCGCTCATTACGAACGATAATATCTGGCGCATTAAGCTCCAACAAACGACGCAAGCGATTGTTGCGATTAATCACCCGGCGGTATAAATCATTTAAATCGGACGTTGCGAAACGGCCACCATCGAGAGGCACCAAAGGGCGCAAATCAGGTGGTAGTACTGGTAAAACAGTCAGCACCATCCATTCCGGGCGATTATTGGAACTCAAAAAGGCTTCCATTAATTTAAGGCGCTTGGACAATTTGCGAATTTTGGTCTCAGAATTGGTTGCCTCAATTTCCTCGCGAAGCTGGACAACTTCTGCCTTTAAATCCAGGGATTTCAGCAATTGCTGAATTGCCTCGGCGCCCATTTTTGCTTCAAAGTCATCGCCATATTGCTCCAACGCATCCAGATACTCTTCATCGGTCAAAAGCTGACAGCGCTCTAGTGGCGTCATGCCAGGATCGGTGACCACGAAAGACTCGAAATACAGCACCCGCTCTACTTCACGCAGGGTCATATCGAGCATCAGCGCGATTCGAGACGGCAACGATTTCAGAAACCATATATGCGCAACAGGACTGGCAAGATCGATATGACCCATGCGCTCGCGGCGCACCTTGGCCAAGGTCACTTCCACCCCGCACTTTTCGCAGATTACGCCCCGATGCTTCAATCGTTTGTACTTACCACACAAGCACTCGTAATCGTTGACCGGACCAAAAATTTTGGCGCAAAACAAGCCATCCCGTTCGGGCTTGAAGGTCCGATAATTGATGGTCTCTGGCTTTTTGACTTCACCATAAGACCATGACCGGATCATATCAGGGGAAGACAAACCGATACGAATGGCATCGAACTCTTCTACCTGACTCTGTTTCTTCAAGAATTTAATTAAATCTTTCAATGCTAAACTCCCACGTGAGTTTTGAACCGGAACAACCTGGCGTTTAATCCTGCTCTAATTCGATATTAATGGCCAAAGCGCGAATTTCCTTCACCAACACTTTGAACGACTCTGGCATGCCCGCTTCCATGCGATAGTCACCGTCCACGATGTTTTTATACATCTTGGTGCGGCCAACGACGTCATCGGATTTGACCGTCAGCATTTCCTGCAAGGTATAAGCCGCCCCATAAGCTTCCAATGCCCAAACTTCCATTTCCCCAAAACGCTGGCCGCCAAATTGCGCTTTTCCACCCAGCGGCTGCTGGGTTACCAAACTGTAAGGACCGGTCGAACGCGCATGCATCTTGTCGTCCACCAAATGGTTCAATTTGAGCATGTACATATAGCCCACGGTAACATCCCGGTCGAATGGCTCGCCGGTACGGCCATCGCAAAGCTGGGTTTGTCCGCTTTCAGGCAAATCGGCCAAGCGCAATAAGGACTTAATTTCCTCTTCGGTGGCGCCATCGAAAACAGGCGTCGCCATCGGCACGCCGCCTTTCAAGTTATGGGCCAGTTCCAGAATTTCCTCATCGGAGAAACTATCCAGATCCTCTTTCTTACCGGAACTGTTATAGATTTTCTCCAGATATTCCCGAATTTCCTGCACCGCGGCTTTGGCTTCCAGCATTTTGCCGAGTTTAAGCCCCAGCCCTTTTGCCGCCCATCCCAAATGGGTCTCCAGAACTTGTCCCACATTCATGCGGGATGGAACACCCAAAGGATTCAGGACGATATCCACAGGCGTTCCATCTTCCAGATAGGGCATATCTTCCACCGGAACAATTTGCGAGATAACGCCTTTGTTTCCATGACGTCCCGCCATCTTGTCGCCGGGCTGAATACGGCGCTTGACCGCCAAGTAGACCTTGACCATTTTCAAGACCCCAGGCGGTAAATCATCCCCCATGGTAATCTTGACCTTTTTCTCTTCGTAGCGGCGGTCAATTTCCTTGCGCTGAAACTCCAACTGCTCTGCAATGGTTTCCAGCTGAAGATTGATGTCCTCATCTTGGAGGCGGATATTCAACCACTCCTCGGGCTTCATGCCTTTAAGGAGTTCCTCAGTGACTGCAACGCCTTTCTTGATGCCGCCAGGGCCTGACTCGACGGTTTTGCCCAGCAGCATTTGATAAACCCGCTGGTAAATATCCTGCTCTAAAATTCGCAGTTGGTCCTGCAAATCCTTGCTTACTTTGGCAAGCTGCTCTTCCTCAATCGCTTTGGCGCGGCTGTCTTTTTGGACGCCATCGCGAGTAAAGACCTGCACATCAATCACAGTCCCCGCCATCCCTGAGGGTACGCGCAAAGAAGTGTCCTTCACATCCGATGCCTTTTCACCGAAGATCGCTCTTAGCAGCTTCTCTTCTGGGGTCAGCTGGGTTTCTCCTTTAGGCGTCACCTTACCCACCAAAATATCACCCTCTTTAACTTCAGCACCGATATAGACAATGCCGGACTCATCTAATTTTGACAGGGCAGCTTCGCTGACGTTGGGGATGTCGGCAGTGATTTCTTCAGGACCCAATTTGGTATCCCTGGCAACGCAGGTTTTCTCTTCGATATGAATCGTCGTATAACGATCCTCTTCAACGACCCGTTCGGAAATCAAAATGGAGTCTTCGAAGTTGTAACCCTGCCACGGCATAAAGGCCACCAAAAGATTTTGACCTAACGCCAACTCCCCCAAATCAGTGGAAGCGCCATCGGCCATAATATCGCCTTTGCTGATCTTATCTCCGGTTTTCACCAGCGGCCGTTGATTGATACAAGTGTTTTGGTTGGAGCGGGTATATTTGATGAGATTATAAATATCCACCCCAGGCTCGCCAGCCTCGGTTTCGTCATCGTTGACCCGGACAACGATTCTGGCGGCATCCACAGCAACCACTTCACCGCCCCGGCGGGCCACGACTGCAGTACCTGAATCCCGCGCGACAATCCGCTCGATACCCGTGCCTACCAAAGGCTTCTCGGACCGAAGCATAGGCACCGCCTGCCGTTGCATATTCGAACCCATCAAGGCACGATTTGCATCGTCGTGCTCAAGGAAGGGAATCAACGAAGCCGCTACTGATACAATCTGCTTGGATGACACATCCATGTATTGGACCATCTCTGGAGAAGCCAGCGTGAATTCATTGTTGTACCGGCACGAAACCATTTCATCGCTCAAGCGGCCTTCTTCATCCACAGTAGCCCCGGCCTGGGCAATGACATATTCGCCTTCTTCGATGGCAGAAAGATAATGAATTTCATCAGTCAACTTGCCATTTTCGATCTTGCGATATGGCGTTTCAAGAAATCCGTAGCGGTTGGTACGCGCATAAATTGCCAAAGAATTAATCAATCCAATATTGGGACCTTCCGGCGTTTCGATGGGACATAGCCGGCCATAATGGGTGGCGTGGACATCGCGCACCTCGAAACCCGCGCGCTCTCGAGACAGTCCTCCCGGCCCCAAGGCGGAAACGCGCCGCTTGTGGGTAATCTCGGACAAAGGATTATTTTGATCCATAAACTGGGATAATTGGCTGGAGCCAAAAAATTCTTTGATCGCCGCAACCACAGGCTTGGCATTGATGACTTCCTGCGCTGTGTAGCCTTCGCTACTGGCCAGGGTCAAGCGCTCCTTCACCGCTCGCTCAACCCGCACCAACCCCACACGGAATTGGTTTTCCACCATCTCGCCGACACTACGCACCCGGCGATTGCCAAGATGGTCGATATCATCCACTTGGCCCTTGCCGTTACGAATATTGATTAATTCTTTCAGAACGTCGAGGATGTCTTCTTTGGTGAGGACCCTGGGACCTGTTTCATCTTTCCGGCCCAGGCGCATATTCAGCTTCATACGCCCGACCTCTGAAAGATCATACCGATCTTCAGAAAAGAATAAATTGTGAAACAGTGTCTCTGCGGCATCCTTGGTGGGAGGCTCGCCAGGACGCATCATCCGATAGATTTCCACTAAAGCTTCCAGCTGAGTGGTGGTGTGATCCACCTTGAGGGTATTGGAAATGTAAGGCCCCCGATCCAATTCATTGACATATAACGTTGCTATCTTTTCAACGCCATTTTCGATAAGCAGATCAAGCAGCTCAGAAGTAATCTCAGCATTGACAGGGGCAATCAGCTCGCCTGTTTTTTCATCCACAATGTCATGGGCAAGAATCTTGCCGTAGAGAAATTCCCTTGGAACCACTAGCTTCTCTAGTCCGGCTTTTTTCATTTTCTGGATGTGCCGGGGAGTAATTCTGCGACCTTCTTTAACGACGACAGTGCCATCATCCAATGCAATATCGAAAGGCGCGATTTCACCGCGTAGCCGTTCAGGCACCAAATCCAAGGTAATGTTATCTGCCGACAACCAAAAGGTGTCGGTTTCAAAAAACATCCTGATAATTTGTTCATTGTCGTATCCCAGCGCGCGCAGCAATACTGTCGCGGGTAGCTTGCGGCGGCGATCAATACGCACATAAATGATATCCTTGTGATCAAATTCGAAGTCCAGCCATGAGCCTCGATAGGGAATCACCCGGGCATTGAAAAGCAATTTTCCAGAGGAGTGGGTCTTGCCCCGGTCATGATCGAAAAAGACGCCAGGTGACCGATGCAGCTGGGACACCACCACCCGCTCCGTCCCATTAATGACGAATGTGCCATTATCAGTCATCAATGGCAGCTCGCCCATGTAGACTTCCTGTTCCTTGATATCCTTGACGACTTTACTGGAGGCTGGAGAATCCTTGTCGTATAGAATCAATCTTACTTTGACCCGCAGCGGCGCGGAATAGGTAGCTCCCCGCAACTGGCATTCTTTGACATCAAATGTCGGCTCTCCTAGTCTATAATTGACATATTCCAACACTGCGTAGCCGTTGTGGCTCTCAATCGGAAACACGGATTTAAAGGCTGCGTGCAAACCCTGATCCGAGCGTTTGTCAGGGTGCTGGTCTTCCTGTAAAAACTTTTTATAGGATTCGATTTGAATTCGTAGCAGATAAGGGGCTTCGAGAACTTCAGAACGTTTTGCAAAGCTTTTGCGAATACGTTTTTTCTCGGTAAAAGAATAGGCCATATCGGTTCCTTAAATCCTGAGTGGTTGACTGACAGGGGATTTACTTTAAAATCCTCCAGCCAAATGGATTGAGATGATGTAAGTTAATTCATGCCCGGTCTGTCTAAAAATAGACAAAACAAGAATACTTAGAAAAGCCTCAACATATAACCTCCGCCATTTTTCAATGGAAGCGGGAAAAGGCCGGTAGTCACGACTACCAGCCATCCCTTCAGTTCTTGATAGAAATTGCGTTATTTGATTTCGACAGACGCGCCTGCCTCTTCCAGTTGCTTTTTGATCTCTTCGGCTTCTTCCTTGCTTACCCCTTCCTTGATTGGCGCAGGGGCACTTTCCACCAAAGCTTTGGCTTCTTTCAAGCCAAGACCGGTGATGCCGCGAACAGCCTTAATCACAGCCACTTTATTAGAACCAAAGCTGGACATAACGACATCAAATTCAGTTTGTTCCGCTGCCGCACCACCAGCTTCTCCACCAGCCGCCACTGGTACAGCCGCAACTGCAGCGGCTGCTGACACACCAAATTTTTCTTCCATGGCGGAAATCAAATCAACTATTTCCATGACTGTCATGTTTGAAATCGCATCCAAAATCTCTTCTTTAGACAATGCCATTCTTTTTACTCCACTATTGAATCAATAAACCTAAATATTATTTACGCTGCTTGCTGTTTTTGATCGCGAACAGCAGCCAGGGTACGAACCAACTTCGCGTGTGGTTCAGCCAACGTTCTCACAAACTTCTCCACCGGCGCCTTCATCACCGCCATCAGCATACTGATGGCTTGATCTTTGGTCGGCAGCGTAGCCAATCGCTCCAACTCTTCGGGACCGAAAAGTTGTCCGCCAACGGCTACCAATTTAGGTTTCAAGTGTTCGTGTTCTTTACCAAATTCCTTGATAACACGAGCAGCCGAACCTGGTTCTTCCAGTGAAAACGCCAACAACAAGGGACCCACCAAGCCTTCATTCATGCAGGCAAATTCAGTCCCTTCCAGCGCACGACGCGCCAGTGTATTTTTCACTACGCGAAGGTATACTTGCGAGGATCTAGCCTGCTGACGCAGCTCAGTCATCTCCGGTACCGTCAACCCCCGATATTCTGCTGCAATGGCAGAAATGGCTTGACTGGCAACCTTTGAGACTTCTGCGACCACGGCTTTCTTCTGCTCTAGTCTCAGTGCCACATTTACCTCCGACAATCACCTAAAGGAAAACCTTTAAGGTTTTTTGTTCACATCCCTTTTCAGGATGCCCCAGAACGGCTCCCCGTGTCTCCGGTTCACCGTCTACGCAGGAAATTAAGCGTGGGCACGCACCTGCGGTCTTTGACGATCACCGGATAATCACCGGCAATCCAAAGCTCTCTTCAATTTAAACGTTCAAACTCGCCTGGTCCACATTCAGGCCAGGTCCCATCGTGGTGGATACCGCAATTTTTTTCAAATAAACCCCTTTGCTTGAAGCGGGTTTTGCTTTCTTCAAGTCGGAAAGAATGGCTTCGAGATTCTCTTTCAATGCATTCACCTCAAAGTCCACTTTACCGATAGTGCAGTGGATGATGCCGCCCTTATCGGTACGATAACGCACCTGGCCGGATTTCGCGTTTTTTACCGCCGCAGCCACATCAGTCGTTACCGTTCCTACTTTGGGGTTGGGCATTAAACCGCGTGGACCTAAAACAGGCCCCAATTGGCCTACAATCCGCATAGCGTCAGGCGTTGCAATCACGACATCAAAATCCAGATTGCCTTTTTTAATTTCTTCCGCCAGATCTTCCATGCCCACAATATCCGCTCCGGCTTCTTTGGCTGCTTCCGCATTTGCGCCTTGAGCAAATACAGCAACCCTCACTGTTTTACCGGTCCCATGAGGCAAGACAGTCGAGCCTCGCACTGCCTGGTCGGATTTCCGGGGATCCACCCCTAAATTCACACTGACATCTACCGATTCGGTAAATTTAACCGTCGACAGTTCTTTTAATAGCTGTAACGCTTCTTCAACATCATAGGCTCTAGTTTTACCGACTTTTTCCCGGATGGTCTTGATCCGCTTGCTCAGCTTGGTCATTCCACACCCTCCACATCGATACCCATACTCCGGGCAGTGCCGGCAATTGTACGCACAGCCGCATCCATACTTGCCGCAGTCAAATCGGGCTCCTTCATCTTGGCAATCTCTTCCAATTGATCCCGCTTGACGACTCCGACTTTATTAAGGTTGGGCACACTACTGCCTTTGTCTATACCTGCCGCTTTTTTGAGCAAATATGATGCAGGAGGAGTCTTGATGATGAAGGTAAAGCTGCGATCGTTGTATACCGTGATAATGACCGGCAGCGGCAAACCCTTCTCCATGCTCTGAGTTTGCGCGTTAAAGGCTTTGCAAAACTCCATGATATTGACGCCGTGCTGCCCCAAGGCTGGACCTACCGGGGGACTCGGATTCGCCTCTCCGGCCTTGACCTGTAATTTAATATATGCTTCTACTTTTTTAGCCATTCAAATCTCCGTTGGGTACAAACGCCTTTCGGCTCCCCGTTTAAATACTGACTCAAACCTTCTCAACTTCGCCAAAATCAAATTCGACAGGGGTTGAACGCCCAAAAATAAGCACAGACACTCTCAGCTTGTTTTTTTCGTAATCAACTTCTTCTACCACGCCATTAAAATCCTTAAATGGCCCCTCGATGATTCGAACAGTCTCGCCCACTTCAAACAATACCTTAGGTTTAGGCTTAGTCAGTCCTTCCTCAACGCGTGCGAGAATAGCTTCTGCCTCCTTGTCCGAAATCGGCGCTGGTTTTTCCGCTGTACCACCAATAAATCCAAGTACATGGGGAACACTTCTGACCAAGTGCCAGGTCTCGTCATTCAACTCCATTTGTACTAATACATAACCCGGCAGGAATTTCCGGTCAGTCTTGCGCCGCTGCCCCATCCGCATCTCTATCACTTCCTCGGTGGGAACTAGGATTTTTCCAAAATATTTTTCCAAACCCGCCCGCTGAATGCGCTCTTCTAATGAGCGCTTAACTTGGTTTTCATAGTTGGAATAGGTATGGACGACGTACCAACGCAATGCCATCGATTTTTATCCTCCCTGGCCTGTCAGCAGCCGTACCAGCCACAAGAAGAATGTGTCCAGCAACCACAAAATCACGCCAACAATAAAAACCATCAACACTACCATCAAAGTGGTATGTATGGTTTCCTGCCGCGTCGGCCACGCAACCTTTCGCACTTCATTCCTTGCTTCTTGGAAGAAAGCCCAGAAAGCTTGGCC
>LSNW01000023.1 GCA_001566965.1 Methylothermaceae bacteria B42
CATGGCGTCAAGCTTACCACCCCATCCCTGCCGCCTAAAGGCGTGGGATTTACGGATCCCCTATCGGGGACTTTAAACTGGGATTTCACTGTTGCATATTGGCAGGAGACAAAGGAATAGGAAGCCCTTTCACCCAGTATGGTTGCTGGTCGCGGTAGTGGGGGGAGAATGGATGGCCGGATTGCCCGCCGGGCATCTGGAGGAGGCTGTCTTTGAGGTTGTTGGGGACGGCGACTAAACGCATGCTGGCGCCGTAATCGGGGAGGGCGACGCGGACGCAGTAGCGGCATCCGGGCAGTGGGTCGCCTCGCATGTCAAGAAAAAAAGATAAGACCGGCAGGCCGCGGCTCAAGGGGTGCCTGATTTCGGCGCGGTTGACATCGCCCCAGGTTAAATCGGCAATGCTTTTGCCGTGCTTTTTTTCCAGGGCTTCCTTGGCGGCGAGCAGGTGATGCCGGATAAAACCATGCCAAGTGCTGAATTGTTGGCCGGGGAGTGTTGCGGGGTGGCGGAGCCTTAGCATTTGCCGCAGGGGAACTTCCCGCTTGAACCATCCATAACGGAAGTGGGGATCGGTTTGCCGGCATGGGTTCAAGAGCGGTGAGAATACCGCGTTTTCCAGGCGTTGATGGAATGCCACCAACAAGGGCAGGCCAAGGCCGCCGGTATCCGATTTTCCATTCCAGGCATGAAGGACTTGCGCCAGTAACCGGTCGGTTTCTGTTGGGCTCTGTTCGTCGAGCGCTGCCAGGGCCAGTGCCCGGTAAAACTCATAAAATTCGGCTTTGCTATCCAGTTGCAACTTGAAAGCCTGTTGGGGGCTGATTTTCGATTTGGTTGTGAGTGCCTGTGCAATGCGGTGGGCACGGAAACTGGTGGCGTAGTTATGTCCCGGGTTGAGGGTTGAATGACAGCCGAGGGTGCGGTTGTTGGCGGTGACCAAATATCCTTGTGGCGGGTCGATCATGCGGGGGATGTCCGGGGGGGGAACCCCCCCCCGCCAGCCTGTCTTTCCGCTGGCCCAGTTGTGGGGGAGGGTGCCGTCAAACCCCATTCGGCGGGGCAGCTTGCCGCTCAAGGTCCAGCCGATATGGCCCAGATGATCGGCCACCGCTACATTGAGGACCGGAATACCGGCTTGATTGAATAATCCCAGCGCCGCTTCGACGGTTTGTATCCGGTCAATCTCAAGGGCCTTCAGGTTGACGGCTTCCGGTTCGAAGGCGGTCCAGCGGACCGCTACCGGCTGATTGAAAAGTCTTGCAGGGGAAACCGGTCCCCAACGGGTGGCGCGGGCGGTGAAAGTATGGGCGGGCTGGCCTTTGATGCGGATGACTTCCTCGAAGGTTTGGAAAGCTTCCCAGCCATCCGGGGTCAGGTAGGAACCAGGGTGCCTGGGGTTGGTGGTCAATTTCACCAAATCGATGACATCGGCCAAGGCATTGGTGAATCCCCAGGCGATATGCCCGTTACTGCCGGCAACCATCAGAGGCACGCCGGGCAGGGTGATGCCATCGAGGGTGATGTTTTGATATTGGAGCCTGGCCCGGTACCAGATATTGGGCACGCCCAGATGCAGGTGCATATCGTTGGCCAGGATGGCCTGGCCGTTGCTGCTTTTCCAGCCGGCAATCGCCCATTGATTGGAAGCGGCGGGGAGGGCGTGGCTGACTAATCCTGCCGTGGTGCTCGATTGCGCCATCAGATCAGTAATGGCTTTCACAGGCATGGGTTTTCGTGGACGGCGCCCGCATCGGCCCCCAAGCAAGGGCTGGTCGAACGGGTCTTCATCGGGCGTAAGAAAATCCACCACCGGGTTGGGCAGGGTTTTCTCCATGACGGCGAGCATGCGTTCCTGGTTGCCCGGTTCATTAAGCATTTGAAACATGGCAAGCGACACCAAAATGGTGTCTTCACAGGTCCATGCTTTCGGGCGGTAGCGGAGCAATAGAAATTCCGGCGGCAGAACGGATTGTTGATCCAGCCAGGCATTGACCCCCTGGGCGTAGGCGCGGCAAATGGCCTGTTGCCAGGGCGGCCAGTGTCGGGCAATGGTTTTGGCGGCGCGGTAAAAACCCAGGCTGCGTTGGCGGATGTCCAGCTCAAGGGCGGCGGCGCCGACAATTTCCGATAATCGGCCGGCCATTTTGCGCCGGGTCAAATCCATTTGAAACAGGCGCTCGGCAGCGTGCAGGTAGCCAAGCGCTTGATAGGCGTCCAGCCGGGTTTGGGCGTGGATGGCAGGTATCCCGAAGCGGTCAAAATGAATGACGGCCGGATGCGACAGGTTGGGAATTTTAACGGCATTGCCATAGTTCAGCCGGGAGGCGCTGAGCAGATACCCACAGCCGGCGGCGAATGCGAGAAGCAACACCAATGTTATCAGCGATCCCTTGAATAAAACCTTTGCAATCATGGCCGGCAAAGACAGAAGGGGGGCGGGTTTGGTATGATTTCCGGTAACTTCATCAAATCGTCGAAACCGAAATTTTCAGGAGAAACATCATGGTACGCCTAACGACCCCGGTGTGTGAATTTGGCAAAAAGGCCCCTGACTTTGCCTTGCCCGGCGTGGACGGCAAGGTGTGGACACGGGACGAGTGTAAAGGTCCCAATGGTTTGTTGGTGATGTTCATCTGCAATCATTGTCCTTATGTCAAGGCTGTGATCGACCGGATTGTCCGCGATTGCCGGGAGCTTCAGGAATACGGCATCGGCTCGGTGGCGATTATGCCCAATGATACCGTTGAATACCCGGAAGATTCCTTCGAAAATATGAAGAAATTCGCCCAGGACCACAACTTTCCATTTCCTTATTTGTTGGATGATACCCAGGAAGTCGCCAAGGCCTATGGCGCGGTGTGTACTCCCGATTTCTTCGGTTATAACAAAGACTTGGAGTTGCAATACCGGGGACGGCTGGACGAGAGCCGCAAAGAACCCGTGCCCGGCGCCCGGCGGGAATTGTTCGAGGCCATGAAGCAAGTCGCCCTCACCGGCAGGGGGCCGGAAGAACAGATTCCCAGCATGGGCTGTTCCATCAAGTGGAAGCAGGGCAACGAACCTGAGTAACAACCCATTACTTGCCTATGTATTTTACATTGCCAAGGTGCAGGGGTATTTCTTCCGTGGGTGTTGGCGGCCTGGATGGCCGCCTTCAAGTCCTCAGGGAAGAGTTTACGACGTCCCACGGAAGAAATACCCCTGCACCTAAAGCAATCTCAAGCCGCCAAATATGAGATATAAACCGATATTAACCATTTTCAAAGAGGAAAAAATCACCCATGACCATTAAAAAAATGATCGACCTGGATCTGAAAGGCAAGCGGGTATTGATACGCGCAGATTTGAATGTGCCCATCAAGGATGGAGAAGTGACCAGCGATACCAGAATCCGCGCCAGCGTGCCTACGATCCGTCAGGCCCTGGAACAAGGCGCGCGCTGTGTAATGGTCATGTCCCATCTGGGTCGGCCCAAAGAGGGAGAATACGATCCGCAATACTCCTTGGCGCCCGTGGCCGAGCGTTTGTCGGAGTTGCTGGGCCAGCCGGTACGCTTGATCAAGGACTGGATTGACGGCGTGAAGACAGAGTCCGGCGAAGTGGTATTGCTGGAAAATGTCCGCTTCCTCAAAGGAGAGAAAACCAACGATCCCGAGCTGGGCAAGAAAATGGCGGCCCTTTGCGATGTGTTTGTCATGGATGCTTTTGGGACCGCCCATCGGGCTCAAGCCTCGACCCATGCGGTGGCGCAATTCGCGCCTGAAGTCTGCGCCGGCTTGCTTTTGGCCCAGGAGTTGGAGGCTTTGGGCAAGGCCCTGCAAAACCCGGACCGGCCATTATTGGCCATTGTCGGGGGCTCCAAGGTATCCACCAAGCTGAAGGTTTTGGAAACTTTGGCCCAGAAAGTGGATCAACTGATTGTAGGGGGCGGCATCGCCAACACTTTCATTGCCGCCGCTGGTTTCCCCGTGGGCAAATCCCTTTATGAGCCGGATTTGATTCCCGACGCCAAGCGCTTGATGGAACAGGCCAAGGCCCGGGGCGCGGATATTCCCATTCCGGAAGACGTGGTGGTGGCCAAGGAATTTTCCGAAGATGCCGAGGCAACGGTCAAAAAGGTCAATGAAGTGGCCGACGATGATTTGATTCTTGATATCGGCCCCGAAACCGCCCAATACTACGCGGATTTGATTAAAAAAGCAGGCACCATTGTCTGGAATGGCCCGGTGGGGGTATTCGAGATAGACCAATTCGCGGAAGGGACGCGGGTGCTGGCCGAGGCAATCGCCGAGAGCAAGGCGTTTTCCATTGCCGGCGGTGGCGATACCTTGGCGGCGATTGAAAAATTCGGCATTGGCGACAAGGTGTCCTATCAATCCACCGGTGGCGGCGCGTTCTTGGAATTTTTGGAAGGACGCAAACTGCCGGCAGTGGAGATTTTGGAGCAAAGAGATTGTTGATTTAAAAAAGATTTTCTTTTTTGCAACAATTTTGCTATACATAAACAACAGAAGGAGTCAAGAGTTTAAGGATACTTTTTGATATATCAGAGGCGTTTGTGGCGTAAGTATGAACCTGAATCAAGCCTCATTTAGCATAAGTCTAAGCGCCAGGTGAAAACGACGAAGTGCCTTCAGGGAATCTCGAAAAATTGCCGTCCAGGCAATTTTTCTCCTCGCAAACCGAAAACGCGGTTTCCGGTTTGCTCCATTTTCAATCTCTTACTTGATTGAAAATGGCCGGGCTTCCCTGCCCAGCGCGGGCACCTCTAAATTTTTAGAGGTGCCCTTCAATCATTGAGGTCAAGGGCGGACCGGGCGTGGATAAAAGACGAATGGATAATGCATGTTGTTGAGAATCCGGAGTATGAGAGCGTGCAAGAAGATGGCAGGATTCGTCGTTGGGCAAAAATCAGCGAGGCAGGAGAGAGGTATCTTCGAGTAATCCTGCTCGAAAATGGTGAAACGATTCACAATGCGTTTTTTGACAGAAGGTTTGAACCATGAAATTAAAATATTTCCCTGATACAGATACGCTATATATAGAATTTAGTGATACTGAAATCGTGGAAACGAAGGATCTGGATGAAAATACCATTCTTGATTTGGATGCCGGGGGAAATATCTGTGCAATAACCGTGGAACACGCCAGCAAAAAAACAGATGTAAATTATTTGGCGTTGGAAGGAATTGCGGCGTAACAAAGCATGCAAGTCAGGTGGTCATTAATTTTTAGGGTAAATTATTTAGCGTATTTTTTAATTTAATGATGAGGTTTTTATGGCGCGGATTACCGTAGAAGATTGTTTGGAAAAACTGGAAAACCGTTTTGAGCTGGTTTTATTGGCCACCAAGCGCGCCCGGCAATTATTGGCGGGTGCGGAGCCTTTGGTGGATTGGGGTAAAGACAAAGCCACGGTGGTGGCGCTGCGGGAAATCGCGGCGGGCAAGTTGGATATCGATAAATTGAGGGAAGTAGATATGGACGGAGGGATTCCTTCAGCCATGACCCCTCAACCTGCTGAAGAAGCGCAAAGTCTGTAGGTATTGTCCATGGCGGAACTGGCTCCCAAATTAGAACGCCCGCAAGACCTCCTCATGACCCAATTGATTGAGAAGGTTGGGAGCTACCTTGAGCCATCCCAAACCGAATTAATCTACCAAGCCTATCATTTCGCCGATGAAGCGCACGCTGATCAGTTTCGCCTGAGTGGCGAGCCCTATATCTGTCATCCCATTGAAGTCGCGTTGATTCTGGCGCAGGAAATGCGCATGGACGTCAACGGCATTGTAGCGGCCATTTTGCATGATGTGATCGAAGATACGCCCGTCACCAAGGATCAATTGCAGGAAATGTTTGGAGGCGAGGTGGCTAATCTGGTGGACGGCGTCACCAAACTGACACGGCTCGATTGCAAATCCAAAATGGAAGCCCAGGCCGAAAGCGTCCGCAAAATGATGCTGGCCATGGCCAACGATTTGCGGGTGATTTTGGTCAAATTGGCAGACCGCTTGCATAACATGCGTACCTTGGGTCCCATGCCTGCCGACCGCCGCCGCCGGATTGCCCGGGAGACCTTGGATATTTATGCTCCCCTGGCCAACCGTCTGGGGATGAACCGGATTCGGCTGGAGCTGGAAGAGCTTGCCATGAACGCCATGTATCCCTTGCGTTACCGGGCCTTGAGCCAGGCGGTCAAAAGGGCGCGGGGTAACCGCAAGGAGGTTATTGGCAATATCGAAGAGGCCATCCGCAATCGTTTGCGCGAAGCAGGCCTATCCTGCGAGGTCAACAGCCGGGAAAAGCACATCTACAGCATCTACAACAAGATGCGCACCAAAGGCTTGTCGTTTAATCAGGTATTTGATGTCTACGCCGTGCGCATCATCACCGATAGCGTGGATGAATGCTACCGGGTGCTGGGGTTGATGCACGGCTTGTATAAACCCATCCCTGGACGATTCAAGGACTATATCGCCTTGCCCAAGGATAATGGCTATCAATCGTTGCATACGGTGTTGGTGGGACCTTATGGGTTGCCCGTGGAGGTGCAAATCCGCACCCGCGATATGCATCGGGTGGCGGAAAGCGGTATCGCCGCCCACTGGCTCTACAAGAAGGAAGTGGATGACGATGGTTACGGCCCAAAAGCCCGTGCTTATGCCTGGGTCAAGGAATTTCTCGAGCATCAGCAAAGCGAAGGCAGTTCTCTGGAGTTTATCGATAACCTGAAAGTCGACCTGTTTCCTTCGGAAATCTACGTTTTCACGCCCGATGGGGATATCGTCAAATTGCCCCAAGGCGCCACGGCCCTGGATTTTGCCTATGCGGTGCATACCGAGATTGGCAATGCCTGTGTCGGCGCCCGGGTCAATGGCCAACTGGTGCCGCTGCATTCCGCCCTTTACAACGGTCAAACCGTGGAGGTGGTCACCAAGGAATGGGCCAAACCCAATCCATCCTGGTTGAATTACGTGGTTACCGCCAAGGCGCGGTCGGCCATTCGAAGTTATTTACGCAATCTCAAAACCCAGGAAGCGGTCCGGCTGGGAAAGAGAATGTTGGAGGCGGAACTGCGCAAGCTTGATGCTTCCCTGGATACCTTACCCCCCGAGCAAGTGGCAGAGAAGATCAAAGCCATGGGTTTCGAGCACATCGAGCAATTGCTGGAAGAAATCGGCCTTGGGAATCGAATGGCGCTATTGGTGGCCCGGCAGTTGGTGTCCGAACAGGAAGGGCTGGATGTCGCCCTGGATGACAGTTGCGGCAGCGGCGTGCCTTTGATTATTAAGGGCACGGAAGGGATGGTGGTGAGTCTGGCCAAGTGTTGCCGGCCGATTCCCGGCGACAGCATCATCGGGTTTTTCAATCCGGGCAAGGGACTGGTGGTGCACCGCAGTGAATGTAACAATGTGGTTGAATTTCAGAAGAAGAACGTGACCTGGATCCCGGCGGAATGGGATGATCACGTGGAAAGCGAATTTTCCGTGGATCTGTGGGTGGTGTTGTTTGACCAACGGGGCACTTTGGCCCGGGTCGCTTCCACCATTGCCGAATGTGACGCCAATATCGAGAATTTTGTAGTCACCCAGCAAGACAGCCACACCAGCACCGACGTGATTACGATTTCCGTGAAGGACAGGGTGCATTTGGCAAAGCTCATCCGCCGCCTCCGGCAATTGGATGTGGTATTGAAAATTCAGCGGGTCAAGTCAAGATAACCAGCCTTCCAAGTTTCTGTTTTGTTATGACCAAGGAAATCATCTCCACCCCCGACGCGCCCCAAGCCATTGGCACCTATTCCCAGGCTGTCAAGATCGATGGCGTGGTTTATCTGTCAGGCCAGATTCCCCTGGATCCTGAAACCATGACGTTGGTGGAGGGGAGCATTGAGGTCCAAATCCGCCGGGTTTTCGACAATCTGCAGGCGGTTTGCCAGGCGGCGGGCGGCAGTCTCAATGATATCGTCAAGCTAACCGTTTATTTGCGGAATCTGGACCACTTCCCGCAGGTCAACGAAATCATGGCCACCTATTTCAGCCAGCCGTATCCTGCCCGTGCCGCTGTGGGGGTTTCCGCCTTGCCCAAGGGCGCCGGGGTGGAAATGGATGCGGTAATGGTGCTGGAATAAACCCAATGGCGGCAGTCTCTGCTGCCTTCCCGCCGGTGCTTTCCCTGAAAGGCGCCGGTCCCGCCCTGGCAGCCAAGCTTCAGCGTCTTGGTGTGATGGACGTGCGGGATTTGGTGCTGCTGGCGCCGCTGCGCTACGAGGACCGCTCCAAGATCCTCCCCATCGCTTCCGCCAGTCAAGGTAAATGCTTGATTGAAGGGGAAGTGGTGCTGACCGATATCACGGGCAGAAGCCGGCCTATGCTGGTTTGCCGATTGTGTGACTCCAGCGGTAGTCTGGATCTCAGGTTCTTTCATTTCAACGCCGGTATGCGCAACCGGTTGATACCGGGCACACGCTGGCGCTGTTTCGGAGAGGTGAAGGTATCCTCTTTCGGCAAGGAGATGATTCATCCCCAAATGGAGCCCGCCGATGCTTCGTTGCCCGGGATTGTGCCCATCTATCCCGCCGTGGCCGGGGTGACGCAAAAAGTATTGCGGCGCTTGATTGGTCAAGCGCTGACCTTGTTTGAATCCCATCCGCAGTGGCTGCCTTGCGTTTCACCAGTGTCGGAACAGGCAGCCATGACAACATTGCAGGCATTGAAATTCCTCCATCAACCACCGGCTGAAGCTGAGGTCGTGCTGCTCAATTCCGGCAGCCACCCGGTTCAACAGCGGTTGGCGTGGGAGGAACTGCTGGCCCATCACTTGAGCCTGCAAAGTTTGCAAGACTTCCGGCAAACCGGCCAGGGGCCTAAAATGGAAGCCCCGTCATTTCTAATAGACACATTTCTCTCTTCACTGCCTTTTCCATTGACCGATGCCCAGCGCCGGGTATTTGCGGAAATTCAGGCGAATCTGGGTTCGGGGCGTCCCATGGGCAGGTTGGTGCAAGGGGATGTGGGGTGTGGCAAAACCGTGGTGGCGGCCTTGGCGGCCTTGGTCAGTCACGGGAGTGGATATCAAACCGTATTGATGGTGCCCACCGAATTACTGGCGGAACAGCATTTCCAGACCTGGCGGCAGTGGTTGTCGCCCCTGGAAATCGAAGTGCATTTGCTCACTTCCAAAATGAGCGGGAAAGACCGTCGTCAAGTTCTGGCCGCCATGAAAGACTCCTCCAAAGCTGTTTTTATTGGCACCCATGCCTTGTTTCAGCGGGAAGTCCATTTTGCCCGGCTTGGGCTGGTGATTGTCGATGAACAGCACCGCTTTGGCGTGGACCAGCGCCTGACTTTGAAAGCCAAGGGGGAACAGGTAATTCCCCATTATTTGGTGATGACGGCGACGCCCATTCCCCGCACATTGGCCATGCTCCGTTACGGAGATATGGCGGTATCGGTGATAGATCAACTGCCGCCCGGCCGCCAGCCGGTAGAGACCCGGGTGATGAGTCAGAAAAGAAGGGAGGAATTGATTGCCCGGCTGCAGACCTGGATCAAACAGGGGCGCCAAGCCTATTGGGTATGCACCTTGATTGAAGAATCCGAAGCGCTCGATTGCGAGGCCGCGGAAGATACCGCTTCTGCTCTCCAGTCCAGCCTGCCTGGTGTCCGTATCGGTTTGGTGCATGGCAGAATGAAACCGGTGGAAAAGGAGCAGGTAATGACTGCTTTCAAGCAGGGAGAGATAGACCTGCTGGTGGCGACGACAGTGATTGAGGTGGGAGTGGATGTGCCCAATGCCGGCCTGATGGTCATTGACAACGCCGAGCGTCTCGGGCTGGCCCAGCTGCATCAACTTCGGGGCCGGGTAGGGAGAGGACCCGGTCAAAGCTATTGTATCTTGTTATACAAGCCCCCTTTAACAGACATTGCCCGGCAGCGTTTGGACTTTGTGCGCCAATGCAACGACGGTTTTGCCTTGGCGGAGAAGGATCTCGAACTGCGGGGCCCAGGGGAAGTGCTTGGTACTCGCCAAAGCGGGGCGTTGCAGTTTAAAATGGCCGACCCTGTGCGCGATCAGAATTTGCTGCTTAAAGTTCAGAAAGATGCCAAAGCGCTACGGGAGCACGAAGGCGCATCTATTCCAACTTTGTTGAAATTTTGGCTGGGGGATGGCAACCAATATGCCGATGTTTGAAAATGTTTCATAGTTGTTTGCTGAGGGAAGATCCTCTTTGGCGGGATGATCGGTTGCCAAAAACCTCCGGCATTCCTGGCGGGATTCGCAGTTGGCTTGAAGAATCCGCTTCTTTAACCGCCCGGTTGCGGGCCGCTACCGGCGAAATCCGGGTGGAAGTTAAAAAACAAGGTTGGGGGAGGCCGTTTTTAAGTGAGGCCAGTCAATTGGGGCTGCCTTGGGGCCGGTTGGCCTGGGTTCGGGAAATCATTTTATCAGGTGCTGGCCGGCCCTTGTTGCTGGCGCGCACAATAGCCCCGCAATCGACATTGGCTGGCGCGGGCAGTCAATTTACCCGGTTGGGAACACGCCCTTTGGGAGAAGTGTTGTTTACAAGCCCGTATATTTGGCGGGAGCGGCTTGAATGGACTCGTTTGCCTGCCGGGATATGGAAACTGCCCGGCTTGCAGCCTTTGCCCCAGTGGGGGCGGCGGGCATTATACCGCGTGAGTGGTCGTCCTTTACTGGTGAGTGAATTCTTTATGCCAAGTGTTTTTTCTCTGGAGCATGGGGATGGATAAGCCGCAGTTATCCTCGGATGATTTGAAAGACCGTCTGTTGCAATATGCCTATTTGATGCGCTTCCACCGCCCCATTGGGATTTTCTTATTGCTGTGGCCGGCGCTCTGGGCTTTATGGATTGCAGGCAATGGCCGGCCTGATGTCAAGGTCGTGGTGATTTTTGTGCTTGGCGTGATTTTGATGCGCGCGGCCGGTTGTGTCATTAACGATTACGCTGACCGGGAGTTTGATCCTCACGTGGAAAGAACCAAAGACCGGCCCATTGCCTCGGGTAAGGTCAGCCCCAGGGAAGCCTTGATGTTATTTGCAGTATTGTGTCTGCTGGCCTTCTTGCTCGTTCTCCAGCTCAATGGCCTGACCATTGCCCTGTCATTCATCGCGTTATTCCTGGCGGCCTCCTATCCCTTTACCAAACGAATCACTCAATTGCCCCAGGCGTATCTCGGCATCGCTTTTGGCTGGGCGGTGCCCATGGCTTTTGCCGCGTTAACAGGCACCGTTCCTTTGATCGCGTGGGGATTGTTTCTGGCGACTGTGCTGTGGGCGCTGGCCTATGACACCATGTATGCGATGGTGGATCGGGACGATGATTTGAAAATCGGGGTCAAGTCCACTGCTATTTTGTTTGGCCGTTATGACCGCTGGATTATCGCCGGAATCCAGGTAGCCATGTTGCTGATATTGGTATGGGTAGGACGAAGCGCCGGTTTGGGGGCATGGTATTACCTTGGATTGCTTGCGGCTGCTTGTTTTGCGGTCTACCAGCAGTATTTGATTGCCGGGCGGGAGAAGGCCAAATGCTTCCAGGCTTTCTTGAACAACCACTGGTTTGGCGCGGTGATTTTTTTAGGGTTGTTGCTGGATTATCAGAGCCATGTCTAAACACGTAAAGGGTTGATTGCCGGGGCAGGTGGCCTGATTCGTCTTGAATAGATGACGGAGCTCTGGCTGGATTATTGGTTCTGAATCGGAAATATTGTCTGTGAACTTTTTATTTGCCCTTAAGTCTCAAGGTTATGTGTCGGGAACGACGCAATTCTACTCATTTCCTCCCTTATGAGTAGCGAGCAGCTCCGGTTCCCCCAAGCCGGAGCATCACTAGCCCCAAAGCATCTCCCCCTTTGCTTTGGGGTTTTTTTTGTCTCTCAGTTTCCAGCCCGAATAATGCACAATCATCCGGGATGCTGTGGCAATAGCTGTGCCGTATGGGTATTCCAGTCTGTCATTTGTGGATGTTGGCGGCCTGGATGGCCGCCATCAAGCCCCCAGGGATGGGTTTACGGCGTTCCACAAATGACAGACTGGAATACCCTTGCCGCATAAGGTTTAGAGAAAAGTTCAAGCTTGATTCTCGATTTCAAACCATTCATCCAGTACCTCATGAGCCTCTTCCACGCCCATCTTTTTAGGCGCGGAAAATAGCTGGATTGAAGGAGGATGAGGGAGTTCAGATAATGCTTTTTGCACTTTCAGCAATTGGTTCTTGGCCGGGCCGAATTTTAATTTATCGGCTTTGGTCAGCAAAATATGAAGGGGTAATTCATAGAAGCCACACCATTCAATCATGCGTTGATCAAATTCAGTCAAGGGGTGGCGGATATCCATGACCAGAAAGACCCCTTTCAGACATTCGCGCTCCTTCAGATAGCGTTCCAGGGCGCGGCGCCATTGCGTTTGAGTTTGTTGGGAAACCTTGGCATAGCCATAGCCGGGCAGATCCACAAAACGGCGGTTTGAGTCAATTTCAAAAAACACGAGATGTTGTGTGCGGCCCGGCGTTTTACTGGTGCGGGCCAGTGCCTTTCGCCGGGTTAATACGTTGAGTGCGCTGGATTTGCCGGCATTGGAGCGGCCGGCAAAGGCGACTTCATAACCTTGGTCGGGAACATCGGCGTTGAAGTTGAGCGTGCTTAAAAGAAATTTGGCTTGATGGTAAAGAGGATTCATTGCTAAAGGTAAAATTTGTCATGACGGCACTAAGACGGCAAAACGAGTACAATAACTCCCGATTATGTCATGAGCAGCGCTAAAGGAACGAAGTGTTATGAAAATCAAAACTATACTAACATTATTCACAATAGGAACAATGACGAGCATGGTTACGGTGGTTTCCGCGGCATCGATTCAAGCGGGAAAGAAAAAAGCCGAGGTGTGCGCGGGCTGTCATGGGGAAGGAGGCAAGGGGGCAAACCCGATATTTCCCAAACTGGCGGGGCAAAACGCCAAGTATTTAAGCCGTCAACTTCGATATTTCAAGGATCAAGTACGGAACATTCCCGCCATGAATGCAGTCGCATCTACTTTAAGTGATGAAGATATTGCGGACTTGAGCGCCTATTTTTCCGCACACTCCCCTGGGCCTGAAGAGGGTGAGGCGCCGCCGGAAGGCGTTAAAATCTATCTTTCCGGGATGGCGGAAAAGAAAGTCCCTGCATGCTCGGCTTGTCATGGCCCCCAAGGACAAGGCAATGCTCCCGCGGGTTTTCCCTTGTTGAAAGGGCAATATCCCGCTTATACAGTGAAAGCCTTGACGGATTTTGCATCCGGAGAGCGGGGGGAAGAAAAGAGCCCGATGCGGACGATTGCACAGCGGATGACGGAAGATGAAATGAAAGCCGTTGCCGCTTATATCGGCAGTTTGAAATAAGATCCAGCTTAGGAGAAAAGATGAAGTTAAGTATTCTGCATTATGTTTGGGCGATTTTGTTCACTTTGGGGATCGCTACCCCTGTTTTCGCATTAACGGCGGATGAATATATTGTGCTTGACCCGCCCCGGCCAACCGATAACTCAGGTAAAGTCGAAGTCATTGAGTTTTTCTGGTATGGCTGCCCCCATTGTTACCGCTTTGACCCTTACGTGGCGTCGTGGCTGAAGACAAAGCCGGATGATGTGGTCTTCAAGCGGCAGCCAGTGATATTCGGCAAGCATTGGGCGCCACATGCCCGGGCGTATTTTACGGCGGAGGTACTGGGCGTCGTGGATAAAATCCACAAGGATTTTTTTGATACCATGCACGTCAAGAAAAAGCCGTTGAGCACAGAAGATGAACTGGCTGATTTTTTTGCCGCCCACGGGGTCGACAAGGAGACTTTCAAAAAGGCGTTCAATTCATTTGCGGTGGATTTGAAAATGCGCCAGGCCAACGAGATTGCCGGAACCTATGGCATTGACGGGGTGCCTGCCATTGCCGTGAACGGGAAGTACAAAGTCACGGGCAGCACCGCGAAAAATTACGAAAACATGATTAAAGTCATGCAGCAACTGGTGGATCAGGAGCGCAAAGCACTCCAGGCGAGCGCGAAGGCGCAATGATTTCGCCTTGATCCCACCCATTGCAAGGGGGAGAAATGAGGAAAATCCATGAGGGTATGCCCAAAACCCGATTGAAGCTGGCCAGTTTTAATATTCAAACGGGCATTCGTACCCGTAGCTATCGGGATTATTTATTTCGCGGTTGGCAGCACCTTTGGCCCACCGCGAAAAAGCTCAATAACCTGGACAGAATCGCCGAATTTCTCCGCCCTTTTGATATCGTCGGTTTGCAGGAAGTCGATGGCGGCGGTGCCCGTAGTGATTATGTCATTCAAACCCAATATCTGGCTAGGCGGGCGGGTTTTCCCTATTGGCACAATCAAGTGAATCGCCGGATTGGCAACTTGGCTTTACACAGTAATGGCCTGTTAAGCCGTTTGCGGCCCCATTATATCCATGAAACCCCCTTGCCTGGACTGCCTGGCCGCGGCGCCCTGCTTGCCCGGTTCGGTAACGATGACCTGGCCTTGCATCTGTGTATCCTCCATCTGGCCCTTGGGCGCCGGGCGCGCATGCGCCAACTGGAATTTATCGCGGGGTTGATTCAAGGGCTGCCCCATGTAATTTTGATGGGGGATCTGAATTGCGGCCCCGGATCTCCGGAACTAGAAATGCTGCAAGCAGAAACGGGCTTGATTGATCCGGTTCCCCACGCCCGGACTTTTCCCAGCTGGCGACCTCAGCGCAAGTTGGATCATATTCTGGTGAGCCCGGGTTTAGAAGTGGAAAACGTCCATGTTTTTGATTTTGCATGCTCGGATCATTTGCCCATCGGGGTGAATGTCAGTTTGCCTGAAAGTTACCGTGAAGCCGCGTGAAACAAGATGTCTCATTCTGACGCAGACAAGTGGAAGCAAAAATGCCTGAATTTGGCGGAGGAGCTGGATGAGCAGCAAGCCCGCCGGGAACGCCATGAAAAATGCATGGCGCGGGCTCTTGTTCGTTTGAGCCATATTTGCCAGGGGATTGATCAGTCCCTTGATCCTTATTTGCAGCGCCTGCGGGAAATTCTCAAAAGCGGCCGGTTGGACGATCAGAAGCTCGAGTACCTGGATACTTTTGCCAATACCCTGTTGGATCTTGAGTTCAAGCATGCGCCGACCGTCAATTGGCAGGTCCAGGTGCTGGAATTGTTTTATTCTCAGGCCCAAGGCGAGGGAGAAAGGGCGGTATTTTCTAAATTTCAGGAAATAGTAAAAAAACGTCCGTTTGAGGATGCAGAAGCCCTGTTCCACGCCTTGGAAGAAGCACTTCAGGCTTCTTCGGCAAAACCCTCGCCTTCTCTGTTTAGTCGTTGGTTTAGAAGGATCCCGGAAACCGCTTCAACTGACGAAGGGGTTCTCAAAGAACAACTATTGCAACTCATCCAAGAAATTGAAATTCCTCCAAGGTTGACAGAGCAAAGTGAAAACTTGCTCAATCAACTCAAACAAGCGCACTGTGATATTGAAGAGGTACTGGAAGGCACTGCAAGGTTGCTGTCCGAAATTAAGGCTCAACTCAAGAAAGAACAACAAGAAATCGAAGATTTTCTCAGTACATTGACCAATAAGCTGCAAAATCTGGAGCAACAGGCCTTGGATGTCGGGAAGGTTTTTTCTTCCGAGGAGGTATGGGGAGATTCCGTGTCCCGGCATGTGGAACACCTTCGCCACCATGCTTTGGAAGAAACGGATCTGGAGGCATTAAAAACCACAATAAGTTCCAGATTGGATATGCTGACGCAGCAATTACGCCATTATCAGGAAGCTGAAGCCCAGAGAAATAGCGAGGTGGACCAAAAAGTCCGGGCGATGACCGAACGCTTGCAAGCGCTGGAGCGGGAATCGCAAGAATTGCATCAGCGGTTGCGTTTGGCCCATCAGCAAGCGTTGTATGATCCCGTGACGGGATTGCCCAATCGCAAGGCCGTTGAGGAGCGCTTGGCCCAGGAGTTTTCCCGTTGGCAACGATTCAAGCAGCCGGTCAGCTTACTGGTTTGGGATATCGATCGCTTTAAGCAGATCAACGATCGGTTCGGGCATCAGGCGGGGGATAAGGCACTGCGGATTGTCGCCCAAACCCTCGGTCAAGGGATTCGGGAAGCGGATTTTATCGGCAGATATGGGGGGGAAGAATTCGTCATGCTTTTGCCTGGCACGGAAGTTGAAGGCGGTCTGAAAGTAGCGGAAAAGTTGCGCCGGGCGGTTGAAACCTGTGGATTTAATAGCCGCGGGAAGCCTGTGCCCATTACGATTTCTTGTGGTATCACCGAATTCAGGGAAGGCGACCGGGTTGAAACCGCGTTTGAACGGGCGGATAAAGCGCTCTATGAAGCCAAGCAAGCAGGGCGAAATTGCTGCCGGGCGAATTGAGAGGCTATCTCGGCGCACCTTGCCACCCATTGGGATGAATTCCATAATTTACTGAAGTTACGCACGGTTATTCCAAAGCAGCCCTCAAACGCAGTGAGCTGTCCGGCAAGGAATCCTGTCATTGAGACAGGGTGTCCCCTCCCCAACCCTCCCCATCAAGGAGGGTGTGACGGTGCGGTCCTTGCCGTAAATTGCGTAACATTAGTGACTTATTTATGTTGCGGGCGTCGTTTGGCCCGCCTCGATGGATTCTTTGATTACCCGGGATTTAGGGAAGTAGCAGCGAAAGGTGCTTCCTTTCCCAACCCGGCTTTTAATGGCTAAATGTCCTTCGTGACGATTGAGAACGTGTTTCACAATGGCCAGTCCTAGGCCGGTGCCAGTGGGGTTGCGGTTTTCGGTTTCCGGAACCCGATAAAATCTTTCCGTGATTCTCGCCAAATGCTGCCGCGGAATGCCCTCGCCCGTGTCGGAAACTTCAAGACATGCCCCGTGAGAGGTTTCAAACCAACGGACAGTAATTTTTCCGTCGGCCGGGGTGTATTTGATTGCATTGGTAATCAGGTTTTCGAAAGCGCTGCGTAACTCCTGGCTATTACCAATGAGTTTTGCTTGGGATTCGATCTGCAGTTGAATTGAAGCATGAGGCTCGGGAATGGACGCCATTTCGTGGCAAACTTCCGTCAGTAGTCTCTGGACATCCACTGGATGGGTTTTTGTCCCCTGCGGGGTGGTTTCCAGGCGGCTTAAATAGAGCAGGTCATCCACCAGGTATTGGAGGCGCTGTAATTGCTCTTCCATGCGTGACAGGGTCGGTCTCAGGCTTGGATCGACTGAGGTTTCTTGATCGAGCAGATTTTCAAGATAACCGCGAATCACCGTGACAGGCGTCCGTAATTCATGGGAAACATTGGCAACGAAATCGCGGCGCTGCCGTTCCAGCATCTGGATTTGGGTAACATCCTGGGCAATCAGTAAGTATTGATTGCCAGTGAAGGGAACAATCCGCACTTCCAGGCGCATATTCTCATCATGGGGCGCCGAGATGGTGATAGGGTGGTTGAAATCCTTCTTGTGCAGGTACGCAACAAAAGCAGGCTGGCGGATCAAATTGTCGATACGCATCCCCATGTCCATGGGCTGTAATCCCAGCATGCGGGCGGCTGCCTTGTTGAACCAGTCAATTTCAAATTCCTTGGTCAGTACCACCGTGGCGTCGGGGAGTGCCTCGGTAGCCTGGCGAAAGCGCTTTAGCATCTTCATCAAGCGGCGTTTGCGGCGCTGATGACGGCGCCGCATCAACCGCAGGCGGTGAAAGATTTCTTCCCAAATACCGTTGCCATCAGGCGGTTCCTTGGTTTCCGAACGCAGCCAGGCGAGCAGGTGATAGATGTAATACAGGTGGCGGGCCAGCAGTAGGGTAATGAACAACCAAAAGGCTAAACCCCAGCTGTCCTGGAGCCATCCAATCCATAAAGATATGAACAATGCCCAGAGGCAGAGACTGATTTCCGACCGCCAGGGGTGGGTCATAATTATTGTGGTTGTGAAGAAAAACGATAACCAAAACCGCGAACAGTTTGGATCATAGCATCCCGGTTGAATTCAGCCAAAATTTTCCGCAGACGGCGGATGTGTACGTCAATGGTTCGTTCTTCAATATAGGTTTCCCGGCCCCAAACCCGGTCCAGTAATTGACTGCGGTTATAAACCTTATTGGGGTGGGTGAGAAAAAATTCCAGTAACCTGTATTCCGTTGGGCTCAGATTGATAGGGTGTTGTTCAATTTGTACTAGGTGTTTTTCCGGGTCCAGCACGATACCCCCAGCTTCAATGAGGCTGGGACGTTCGCCTTTGCCAAAGCGACGCAACACCGCGTTGACTCGGGCGATGAGTTCGCGGGGAGAAAATGGTTTGGTAACATAATCATCCGCGCCGCTATCCAGGCCCGCGACTTTGTCTTCTTCCTCCCCCCGGGCAGTGAGCAAAATGATAGGAGTATCGCTATATTCAGGCTCTCGTTTGATTTTCCCTGCCCAATCAATTCCGCTCATGCCGGGCAGCATCCAATCCAGCAAAATCAAATCCGGCATGTCCATTTCCATGCGTAGAAGCGCGGATTTGGTATCTGGCGCCAAGTCGACGGAAAAACCTGCTTGTTCCAGAATTAACTTGAGCATATCGCGGATGGCGGCTTCGTCATCGACAACTAGAATTTTGATTTCAGCCATGAAGGAGTTCAAGTTGGATTAGTAAGAAAACTTAAGGATAACTGGTATTTGTTCAGTTAATCAAAGCAGGGATTATAAGGATTATAAAAGGTAAAGCGCCGGTGGAATACCGGCGCCTATAATATTAATATTAGGTCAACGGCTACATTAGTGGCGAGTCATGGGATGAATGCGGATTTCCACCCGCCGGTTTTGCGCTCTGCCCTCCGGCGTGGCATTGGAAGCGATAGGCATGCTTTCTCCCATCCCCCTGGCAATGACTCTGTTGGGTGCAACTCCTTGCGCCATTAGATACTGAGCGACACTTTGGGCGCGCTGCTCTGATAGTCGTTGATTGTATTCGGCGCTGCCAGTGGAATCGGTGTGACCGGTGACTTCAATCAAGGTTTCCGGGAACTGCTTCAACACAATGGCAACAGAATTCAGTACCGGAAAAAAGTGGGCAGCAATATCCGCGGAGTCGGTGGCGAAAGTAATATTTCCTGGCATAATCAGGCGAAGATTATCGCCTTCCCTGACGACACGCACGCCCGTGCCAGCCAGTTTCTGCCTTAAAATGGCCTCTTGACGATCCATATAGGCGCCTACCCCCATTCCGGCCAAGGCGCCTATTCCCGCACCAATGGCTGCGCCTGTCCCGGGTTTTCCGGCAATTGCGCCGCCGATAGCGCCAGCCGCAGCGCCGGCTGCGGCGCCCACACCCGTTCCGATGACGGTTTTGCTGACTTGTTGTTCGCCGGTATAGGGATTCGTGGTGCAGCCTGCGGTCAACATCATGGCAGCCGTCAGAGTAGCTATTTTTTTCATGCGTATCTCCTTGTCTTGGGGTTTAAACTTCGAGAAATTATCAACTTCCAGCCCGGATATTTCACCAGCCGGCTTCGGGCCTTTACCAAATTGACTGATTTACTAATATAAAATACTGAAGGTCAACAATATTCACGAGATCCAATTTGGATCCGGCCCGAATCCTATCCCGGCCCTGGCTTGTCCAGGCACACCTGGACTTGAGCTTCCTTCAGGCCATAGATACTACTATGCCTTTACTCTGGGTGTCCTGCCCTCCGCCCCTGACGGGGCCAGCAGAGCTGTTCCAAATCGCTCCCGGCGATTTGGTCAGTCCAGCCTGGCGTCCAGTCTCACCTGTCCTGCACCATCATCCGGGATGCTGATGAAATCTCCGGGCTAGATTTACGTTTTTGTCGTGAACCCAGGATGAATTTTATTCAACTCTAGATGACGATTTATCATCAGGCAAATTACCAGGCAAAATTGATTTTAAGTTACAATAAAAAGTTACTTTCTTTTGGTGTTAAGGATGAATTGGGCGTTGTCCCCCAAAATCAGATCGGATATTACAGAATTTGCGAAGGGACTATATTGAGAGAATAACACGGCGACTCCTTCGCTCCTTAAGATTATAGAAAACGGAAAAAGGAATAGATTGCAGTGAGTCAAGATTTTATTTTTACCTCAGAGTCGGTATCGGAAGGGCATCCTGACAAGATTGCCGATCAAATCTCAGATGCCATGTTGGATGCATTGCTCAGTCAAGATATCAAATCCCGGGTGGCCTGTGAAACTTTGGTCAAGACCGGAATGGTATTGCTCGCCGGAGAAATCACCACCGAGGCTTGGGTGGATACCGAACAACTGGTTCGAGAAGTGGTGAGAGATATCGGTTACGACGATCCAGTGTATGGATTCGATTGGCAAAGCTGCGCGGTTTTGTCCGCCATCGGCAAGCAATCTCCGGATATCGCCATGGGAGTGGATGAATCCGAAGACCACGAGCAAGGCGCGGGCGACCAAGGCTTGATGTTTGGTTATGCTTGCGATGAGACTGATGTCCTCATGCCGGCGCCCATTTACTATGCTCATGAATTGGTCAAGCGCCAGGCCAAGATACGGAAAAGCAAGGTGCTTCCTTGGCTGCTGCCCGATGCCAAAAGCCAGGTCACAATTCGTTACGAAGACAGCCGGCCGGTAGCGGTGGATGCGGTGGTGCTTTCCACCCAGCACTCCCCGGAAATTTCCCAGTCAGCCATTCACGAAGCGGTCATGGATGAAATTATTCTCAAAGTATTGCCGAAAGAATGGCTACACAAAGACACCAAATATTTTATCAATCCAACCGGCAAGTTTGTTATTGGCGGACCCGTGGGGGATTGCGGTCTGACCGGCCGCAAGATTATCGTGGATACCTATGGCGGCATGGCGCGCCACGGTGGCGGTTGTTTCAGCGGCAAGGATCCTTCCAAGGTGGATCGTTCCGCCGCCTACATGGGCCGATATGTAGCCAAGAACATAGTCGCTGCGGGGTTGGCCGAGCGCTGTGAAATCCAGGTATCCTACGCCATCGGCGTTGCAGAGCCCACTTCTATCACCATTGAAACCTTTGGTACCGGTCAGGTTGCCGAATCGCGCATGGTGGATATCGTGCGGCAGCACTTCGACTTGCGTCCCAAAGGCTTGATTCAGGAACTGGATCTACTCCGGCCCATTTATCGTCAAACCGCCGCTTACGGCCATTTCGGGCGCCGGGAGGATGAGTTTACCTGGGAGCGCACCGACAAGGCCGAAGCCTTGCGGGAAGCGGCGGGACTACCGCCGAGGGGCTAAGTAAAAAGCCGGTTTATCAATTTAGTTAAAATCAAATTCAGGATATTGACCATGACACAACCTGTGACCAACTTGGATCCAGATTATAAAGTAGCCGATATGTCCCTTGCGGACTGGGGCCGGAAAGAAATTCAAATTGCCGAGACCGAGATGCCTGGCCTGATGGCGCTACGGGAAGAATACAGCAGTGAAAAACCCCTCAAAGGCGCCCGTATTGCGGGCTGTTTGCACATGACCATTCAAACCGCGGTGCTTATTGAAACCCTGCTGGAACTGGGCGCGGAAGTACGTTGGTCTTCTTGCAATATCTTTTCCACCCAGGACCATGCGGCGGCGGCCATGGCGGCTGCCGGTGTCCCGGTGTTTGCCTGGAAAGGCGAGACGGAAGAAGACTATTGGTGGTGCGTGGAACAGACGATTTTCGGCCCCAACGGTTGGCGTCCCAACATGCTGCTGGATGACGGCGGCGATTTGACCCAAGTCATGCACGAAAAATATCCCGAGTTGATGGAAGACATCCGGGGGGTATCGGAAGAAACCACCACCGGGGTTCACCGTCTTTACGAAATGATGAAGGAAGGCACCTTGAAGTGCCCGGCTTTCAACGTCAACGATTCGGTGACCAAATCCAAGTTCGACAATCTTTATGGTTGCCGGGAATCCTTGCTCGATGGCATCAAGCGCGCCACCGACGTGATGATTGCCGGCAAGATCGCCGTGGTCTTGGGATATGGGGATGTGGGCAAGGGCTGTGCCCAATCGCTGCGGGGGCAGGGAGCAACGGTTTGGATTACCGAGATCGACCCCATTTGCGCCTTGCAGGCGGCAATGGAAGGTTACCGGGTGGTGACCATGGATGAGGCGGCATCCAAGGCGGATTTGTTCGTCACCGCCACCGGCAATTATCACGTCATTACCCACGAGCACATGCAAGCCATGAAAAATAATGCCATCGTCTGCAATATCGGCCATTTCGACAACGAAATCGATGTGGCGTCCTTGAAGCAGTACACTTGGGAAAATATCAAGCCTCAAGTCGATCACATCATTTTCCCCGACGGCAAGCGCATTATTCTGTTAGCGGAAGGGCGTTTGGTTAACCTGGGCTGCGCCACGGGACACCCCAGCTTTGTCATGTCCAATTCCTTTTCCAATCAAGTATTGGCGCAAATCGAACTTTGGAATAATCCTGGCAAGTATGAAAATAAGGTCTATGTGCTGCCGAAATTCCTGGATGAAAAAGTCGCCCGTCTTCATTTAGGTAAACTGGGCGCGCAATTGACCCGCTTGACCGAAGCCCAGGCCGCGTATATCGGCGTGCCGGTGGACGGGCCATTCAAGCCGGACCATTACCGCTATTGATGCGGGTAGTTAAGAATGTATTCCAATAAGTAATGTTAGGAAGAGGGATGGAGCGGCTTTTGGGAATGTAGGCGTATGGATGCCCGCCATCAAGCCCTCAGTGATGAGTTTACGGCGTTTCCCAAAAGACGAACCATGTCTCTATTAAGATGATAGTGCGTCAAACAAACCTAAGTTTCGAGTTTTTCCCCCCCAGGTCTCCCCAGATTGCCCAGCAATTACGGGAGACCTATCGGCTCCTGGCAAAATTGAAGCCTGGCTATTTCTCGGTTACCTATGGAGCCGGGGGGACGACTCGCGAGAATACTTTTGAAACGGTACTGGAAATCCAGCGGGAAACCGGCATTGATGCCGCCCCGCATTTATCTTGCATCGGTTCCACCCGGGCGGAAATTCAAGGGCTTTTGCAATCCTACCGGGAGCAGGGAATTCGGCGGATTGTAGCGCTAAGGGGAGACATGCCTTCCGGCATGCACGCCATGGGGGACTTCCGTTACGCCAATGAACTGGTGGCCTTCATTCGCGAGACAAGCGGTAATTTCTTCCATATCGAAGTCGCCGCCTATCCCGAGGTACATCCCCAGGCCACCAGTTACCGGGCCGATCTTCTGAATTTCAAGCGCAAGGTGGCGGCTGGGGCTAATGGTGCTATCACCCAGTACTTCTATAATGCCGACAGTTATTTCTATTTTGTTGAAGACTGCCGCCGCCACGGCATCGAGGTGCCCATAGTGCCCGGCATTATGCCCATCACCAATTACAGTCAATTGGCGCGTTTTTCCGATATGTGCGGCGCGGAAATCCCCCGCTGGATGCGGAAACGCCTGGAAGGGTTTGGGGACGATTTGCCGGCAATCCGGGCGTTTGGCATTGATGTGGTTACCCACTTGTGTGAACAGTTGATTGAAGGCGGCGCGCCGGGGTTGCATTTTTATACCATGAACCGGGCCGAACCCACATTAACAATCTGCCAAAATCTGGGCTTGGCAAAGGCATGAAGTGTTACGTTTACCGCTCCCGCAAACAGGATGAAATGTATTTGTTTCTTAAGAACAAGGACGATTTCTCTGCGGTTCCGCCGGAACTGATGCCTCACTTTGTCAATCCGGTATTTGTCTTTGAACTGGAATTGACGCCCCAGCGCAAGCTGGCGCGGGCAGATGTGACCACTGTTATGCAATCCTTGGAGGATCAAGGGTTTTATCTCCAGGTTCCGCCTCCCAAGACCGCATTGGGTTGAGTGCGTAGCCCCAGGCTTTTTCTCCCACAACCATTAGCGGCAAATAGAGAATTTCTATTGGAAGGCGAGCGCGCCCATTATTTGCGGACAGTGCTGCGTTTGCGCCGGGGCGCCAAGTTAATCGTTTTCGACGGCAAAGGTGGAGAATACGAAGCCCAAGTATTGTCAGTGGATCGCCGTCGCGTCCAAATACAAACGGGTGCGTGGCTTGACCGGGAAGCGGAATCATCCTTGGCGACCTATTTGGCGGTCGGCATTGCCAAAGGCGAACGGATGGACTGGGCGATTCAAAAGGCGGTAGAACTTGGCGTCACCGCGATTTTCCCTTTGCTGACCGAATATTGCAATGTTCGTTTGCCTGGCGACAGAGCTGGGCATAAGCGGGAACATTGGCAAAAAATTGCCATCGCGGCTTGTGAGCAAAGTGGCCGCAACACCCTCCCCGAGATACACTTGCCCCAGGAGTTCTTTTCCTGGATTCCACAACAGTCTCACGGATATTTGCTTGATCCTCATGGCATGCCATTGCGTTCCCTGGAAGAACCCGGACAATCATTTACCCTGCTCATCGGTCCCGAGGGGGGCTTAAGTTCGCGGGAAGTGGAAGCCGCGCAAGCCCGCGGGTTTACCAAAGTCAGCCTTGGTCCCCGGATACTGCGGGTAGAAACCGCAGTTGCCGCGAGTTTAAGCGCGGTACAGGTGCTTTGGGGTTAAATGATGGCGGGTCAAATCATGATGTCTAGGAAATGACTGTGTATTATCTCAATATGATTTTTTTTGTGATTGCTTTCGGCCTGGCCCAGGCAGCCAGTGGCGCGCCGATATCCGGAACCTTACCGAAAGGCGCCATTATCGCCTTTCTCCCCGAGTCCAACTCTAAACACTATTCCGATACCGAAAGCCTGAAACGGTGGCTCAAGTCCCAGGGATGGGCCTTATGCGACGGTACCCAGGGGACGCCGAATCTGAACTATCAAATGCTCATTGGCACCACGAGCGCGCGTCAGACCTGGCAAAAAGTGGGTTCCCGCACCCATACCCATAACATCCGTGGCGAAAGCGGTCCTTCCCATGGCCGGGAGAAAGCAATCCGTGGCGGCATTGGGCGGCAGGCGCGGACGCCTGCTGTCGGCCACAAGCATTCAATCGAACTGGTGTCGGAAACCGCGGAGCACTTGCCTTTGAGCACGCGCGTGCTTTTTATCATGAAAATCCAGTAGTTAAAGGGGGGTAATCCAATTTAGGCTAAACTTGTTGAAACGAGTTGATAACTAAGCTGCAGGAGAAATTAATGGCAACCCAGATAAGATTGGCTAGCTCCGTCTTTAGCGGCGGTTTGGTGGTGGCAGGAATTTTCTTTTTGGGGTTGCTTTTTATGACGGTTTATACCATCGAAAGTGGCACCGTGGGCGTTTTGAGCACCTTTGGCAAATACGACGCCGATGAAAGAGAACCCGGCATCCATTTTAAGATTCCCATGGTCCAAAAAGTCCGGGTTTTCGATGTGAAACTCCATACTGTGACTTATCACCAAGGCAAGCCACTGCCCGCCCGCGAAGGGGTAATCAACAAACCCATCATCCAGGTGCTGGACAACAAAAACTTGCCCATCGGCATTGAATTGACGGTGCAATACACGCCGATTCCGTCAGAAGCCAGCGAGATTTTGGCCCGTTTCGGGGACAATTACTTTGAAAAATTAATCAATCCCATAGTGAGGGACGTGGTCCGGGATGTGGTGGGTAAGTACCAGGCGGAGAAAATCGCTTCCGACCGCAGCGCCATCGGCCATGAAATCCGGGTGATGTTGGCTGAGAAATTCAAGCAGCTGCCGTTTCAGTTGAATGATGTGGCTTTGAGGGAAATAAAACTGCCCCAGATTGTGCTCAAGAAAATTGAAGAAGTGCAACTGGCCAAGCAAGAAGAGCAACGCCTGGCCATGGTCGAGAAACAGGCGGAGAAGAACCAAAAGATTAAAACCATCGAAGCCAACACCCGCCTGATTGAAGTGACCACCCAAGCCAAGGCGGAGGCGGAGAAAAAACGCATCGAAGCTGACGCCAAGGCCTATCAGATCACTAAGGAAGCCCAGGCTAAGGCGAAAGCCAATCACTTAATAGCAAGTTCCATCACCGACAAATTGATCCGCTACCGGTCGGTGGAGAAATGGAATGGCACTTATCCAGCGACATTGATGCAAGGGGAAGGCAAATCCCTTATGCTGCAATTGCCGCCGGCCCGGTAATGGATAGTTCAAAATGGCCAGATCATGGGTACCAGCATGACAGCCAAAACCCCAACCAAAAGCGTTAAACCACCGCCGAAAATCAAATAATCACGAAAGCGGTAACCGCCCGGTCCATAAACCATCAAGTTGGTCTGATAGCCGATGGGGGTAGCGAAACTACTGGAAGCGGCCAGCATCAGTATGACGATAAAGGGCGTGGGGTTGAGTTGTAATTGATGAGTAATGGCCATCACAATGGGAAAGACCAGAACCGCCGCGGCATTATTGGTGATGATGGCGGTGAGAAGCGCTGTTAGTCCATAGGTTTCCGCCAATAGCATCCAGGGTCCATTGGCCATCTGTAAAAAAACTTGCGCCGCGGCGTGGCTAGCTCCAGAGCTATCCAAAGCTTGACCAATGGCAAAAGAAGCGGCAATGGTGAGCAGGACCGAGCCATCTACACTGCGCCGGGCTTTATTCCAGGTACAGCAGCCTGTGATCAGCATGGCGCTAGCGCCTGCCAGCACTGCTTCAAACATGGACAGCTGGCCGCTGGTTGCTAAAACCACTACCCCTGCCAAGATTGCCCAGGCCAGCCAGGCTTTTTCGTGCTTGGGACGGGCTTGACCGTCCACCTCGCTTACTAACAAAAAATCCCGCGATTGCCGGTAGCGGTCAACAAAGCTGGGTTGAGTTTCCAGTAACAACGTATCTGCCGGTTGCAGGCAGACTTGGCCTAGATTACCGCTTACCTTTTCACCGTTGCGGCACACCGCCAGAACCGCAGCCCCATATTGGGTACGGAAACGCCCGTCGCGGATGGTTTGCCCAACCAGGGCGCACTGGGGGGAAACGACGGCTTCTACAATGCAACGTTCGGGATGAGTGGCAAGATTGAACCCACTTTGCGCCGAGGGTCTCAATCCCTTGATTTGCTGAAGGTCAATAGCAGCATCCGTGCTTCCAACAAAGACGAGCCGGTCGTTGGCTTGCAGCCTTTCCTTGGGCCCCACGGCAGCGAGAAGGGTTTCCCCGCGTTCGATTTCCACCAGATAGACATCACCCAAATGGCGTAGCCCGGCCTCTTCCACGGTTTTGCCGACCAAGGGGCCATGAGGTTCCACTTCCATCTCGATGGTGTACTCTTTGGGGTTGCCAAACATGGAATCGGCGGATTCCCGTTGCGGCAGCAGCCATCGATTGAAGATCAGCATGTAGAGTATTCCCGCGATCCCAATTGGGATGCCAATCCAGGCCAGATCGAACATTCCCAAGGCAGCTTTCGGGTAACGCTGAGCCAGTAGAGAGTTGACCACCAGATTGGTGCTGGTTCCGATTAAAGTGCAAGTGCCGCCCAGCATTGCGGCGTAACTCAATGGCAGCAATAACCGGGATACGGGCAATTTCAAGCGCCGGGCCCAGGTGATGACGGCGGGGATGAAAGTGGCGACCACCGGGGTATTGTTCATGAAGGCGCTTAGGAAGAAGACCGGCAGCGTCGCTTTTAAAAGCGCTCTGTTTTGACTTCGAGGGCGGCCCAGAATATGGCGGACAATGACCTCCACGCCTCCGGTTTCCCGGATGCCGGCCACAAGCACATACATTAAAGCCACGGTCACCATGCCGGGATTGCTTAGGCCAACGAGAGCGTCTGGAATATCAATGACGCCACTCAGTAGTAGAACCGTGACTCCCCCTAGAAGAATCAGTTCCGGTCCCCACGGACTAAAAGCCATCAGAAGAATACAAATCCCGGTTGTGGCAACGGCCAGCCAGGCTTGGAAAGTCATTGACGGTTTATAAAAAGATAGCTCGGCATTGAAGGCAGAAAAAGGCTACGTAGTATTGCCTTCAGGCATCAAAAGGGGTTTGTTATCAACGATAGCCTGTTCGTAGAGGTGGCAATATTCTTGGGCGCTTCTACGCCAGGAGAAGTCTTTTGCCATGGCAGTTTGTTGTAAAGATCGCCACAGTTTTTCATTGGTGTAAAGCAACCAGGCTCGTTTCACGGCTTCAACCAGCGTACTTCCGTAGGGTTGGTTAAAGCTGAAACCCGAAGCGGTTTTATCCCTTAAGGTTAAAGGCGTTGCGTCACTGACAGTATCCGCCAAGCCGCCGGTCCGGTGGACAATGGGGAGGGTGCCATAACGCTGGCTATACATTTGATTCAGGCCGCAAGGTTCAAAGCGCGATGGCATCAAAAACATATCGGCGCCTGCTTCGATTTGATGGGATAAAGCCTCATCGTAACCAATATGGACGACTACTTGCTTGGGATGGCGGCGCGACCAATACAGCAAGCTGTGTTCGAAATCGCTGTCACCAGAGCCTAAAAAGACAAACTGCAGGGGAAATTGCAGTAATTCCGGTAAGGCCTTTAGGATCAAATCGATGCCTTTTTGCGGTACCAGGCGTCCAATAAAAGCCAATAAAGGTTGCCCGGGTTGCTGTGGCAATTGGAAACGTTCTTGTATTGCTATTTTGTTTTCTTTTTTTAACTGCAGGGACTTACTGTCGTAGGTTTGGGCGATGAGCTTATCAGAAGCGGGGTTCCATTTGTTGGTGTCAATGCCATTTAGAATGCCGCTTAAGCGGTCCTTGCGGTGGCGGAGCAGGCCTTCTAGACCATAACCGAAGCGGGGGGTTTGGATTTCCCGGGCGTAAGTGGGGCTGACGGTGTTGATTCGGTCCGAATAGACCAACCCTCCTTTGAGAAAGGACAGCTGTCCGTGAAATTCCAGTCCTTCCGGGTGCCATAGTGATGGTGGCAGTTCCAGTGCGGCGCAAGTCGCTTCCGGAAACAGACCTTGATAAGCCAGATTGTGGATGGTGAAGACCAGCGCGGGCCGGTTGGCCTCCAATGAAAGCAACGCTGGAACCAATCCGGTTTGCCAATCATTACAGTGAACAACGTCGGGTTGCCAGTCGAGGCCGGCATGGTTCAAGGCCAAGTGAAATCCCGCCCAGCAAAGGGCGCCAAATCTTTCCGCGTTATCGGGCCAAGGATTGCCGTCTTCGGCCAGGTATGGATTACCCTCGCGCTCGAACCAATGGGGGGCGTCCAGAAGCCAAAGAGGGATGTTGCTATTGGGCAAAGTACCCGCCAATAACGTGGCTGAATGTCCCAGCAGCTGTAGATGGGCGACAGGGGAGGCATTTGGCAGGACTGCTTTGGCTTCGGGGTATGCGGGCATCAGCACGCGAATGTCTTTGCCCAATTCAGACATGGCCTTGGGCAGGCTGCCTGCCACGTCAGCCAATCCCCCGGTTTTAATCAGCGGAAACAATTCGCTGGCAATAAATAAGATTTTCACGGAAACAGGCTTCTAGTCAGATTCTAAGGGTTCTTCTGGAAGCACGGTGGGCTCTGCCTGGCGGCAAAATACAATACCGCTTAAAGGTGGCAGGGTAATGCTGATGGAATAGGGACGTCCCATCCAAGGCACTTCTTCGGCTTCGATCCAGCCGTTGCCCACATTGCTCCCCCCGTAGTAGCTGGAGTCGGAATTGAAGATTTCCTGATAGCCTCCGCTTTCCGGGACGCCCAGACGGTAGTCGTGGCGGGGAACGGGGGTAAAATTGAGGGCGACGAGTAGGAAGTCTTCTTCGTCCTTGCGCAAGTAGCTTAGCGTGGATTGCGCTGAATCATGGCAATCTACCCATTCGAAGCCTTGGTGGTCGAAATCGAAGTGATGCAATTCAGGGTGGGTGGCATAGAGCCGGTTGAGATCAGACAATAGTGTTTTAACCCCTTGGTGGAATGGATGCTTGAGCAAATCCCATTCCAGTTCTTGATCAAAGTCCCATTCCGAGACTTGGGCGAATTCACTGCCCATAAACAGCAGTTTTTTGCCGGGATAAGTCAGCATATAGGTATAGAGTAAACGCAGGTTGGCAAATCGTTGCCACTCATCGCCGGGCATTTTCCCAATCATCGAGCCTTTGCCATGCACCACTTCGTCGTGGGAAAAAGGGAGAACGAAATTCTCGGTAAAGGCGTAAAGCAGGCCGAAGGTGAGTTGGTCGTGGTGGTATTGACGGTGAATGGGGTCGTGACTCATATACGATAATGTATCGTGCATCCAGCCCATGTTCCACTTCATGGCGAATCCCAACCCCCCTACCCAGGGCGGCCGGGTGACTTGGGGCCAGGCAGTGGATTCCTCGGCGATTACGACGGTGCCAGGGTGTTGTTCCTGGGTCACGCTATTGAGCTGGCGGAGAAATTCGATGGCTTCCAAATTCTCGTTGCCACCGTATTGATTAGGTACCCAATCGCCAGGCTCGCGGGAATAATCCAGATACAGCATGGAAGCGACCGCATCCACCCTGAGGCCATCAATGTGAAATTCCTCCAGCCAATACATGGCGCTGCCGAGAAGGAAATTACTCACTTCCGGGCGCCCGTAGTTGTAAATCAAGGTGCCCCAGTCGCGGTGCTCTCCTTTGCGGGGATCGGCATGTTCGTAGAGTGGCGTGCCGTCAAACCAGGCCAACGCAAAGGCGTCCTTGGGAAAGTGGGCGGGCACCCAATCTAAAATAACGCCGATATCGTTTTGGTGACAATAATCGACAAACCAGCGGAAGTCGTCTGGCCGGCCAAAGCGGCTGGTGGGGGCGAAATAGCCCGTGGTTTGATAGCCCCACGAGGCGTCCAAGGGGTGCTCGGTAATCGGGAGCAGTTCAATATGGGTGAAGCCCATTTCCTTAACGTAAGGGACGAGTTCTTTAGCCAGCTCCCGGTAACTGAGAAACCCGCCTTTTTTGTCGCGGCGCCAGGAGCCTAGATGCACTTCATAGGTGGATTTGGGCTCATGCAGCCAATCCCATCGGCGCCGTTTTTTCATCCACGCCTGGTCCTGCCATTGATAGGTATCGTCTTTGACGACAATCGCTGCAGTGTTGGGGCGCAGTTCAAAAAATCTGCCGTAGGGGTCGGTTTTCAAAAACACATCCCCGGAATCCCGGTTGCGAATTTCGAATTTATATAACAGTTCTTCCTTGAGGCCGGGTATGAACAGTTCCCAGACGCCGGACTCATAACGGCAACGCATGGGATGACAACGACCGTCCCACCGGTTGAATTCGCCCACGACGCTGACCCGTTCGGCGTTAGGCGCCCAGACTGAAAACAAAACCCCGTCAATGCCCTCGACGGTTTTCAGATGTGCTCCCAAAATCCGGTAAATGTGCCAATGCTTTCCCGTGCCAAACAGATATAAATCAAAGTCTGGAATCTGTGGCGCAAAAGTGTAGGGATCGATAAAACGGTGCTTTTTACCCACCTTATCTGTCCATACGACTTCATAGTGAATTGGAATATCCACGTCTTTGACAGAACCTTCGAAAATGTCAGTGCCATCAATCCGCTTTAATTTGGGGCCCTTGGCAATTTGAACCTCTTTGGCATCTGGTACGAATACCCGGATCAAATCGTCGCCGTGTTCGTGGTGCCGGCCCAATACATCAAAAGGGTCGTGATGCCTGGCCTGGATGATCTTCTCCAGGTCCGGTGGTAAAGCTTTGTTCTTGGTTGAAGATGCGGAAATACTTGAGTTCACGTAACTGTTTCTCTAATAATAGTTCGGGAGCAAAAGCAGAAAGCGGCTGTTTTTGCCATTATAGTAACAAATTCCGCCAGCCAGGGAGACATCCAATGCCTGAAAACAAATACGAACGATTTGTTAGTCTGATGACCCGCCACACGGTTGCCATGGTGCTTGCCGGTGGCCGCGGCAGCAGGCTGCGAAAATTGACCGAATGGCGCACCAAGCCCGCCGTCCATTTCGGCGGCAAATACCGGATCATCGATTTTACTTTGTCCAATTGCCTGAATTCCGGCATTCGCCGCATCGGTGTGTTGACGCAATACAAGGCGGACTCGCTCATTCGGCATATCCAAAAGGGTTGGGGTTTTCTGCGGGGCGAATTGGGAGAATTCATAGATCTTTTGCCCGCCCAGCAACGGCTCAGCGAATCTTGGTATGCAGGTACCGCGGATGCCATCTATCAGAACTTGGACATTCTCCGCAACTATGGTCCTGAATACGTGTTAGTGCTGGCGGGCGATCACGTTTACAAGATGGACTACGGCGCCATGCTGGGCTTTCACGGTATGAACGAAGCGGATCTCACCATTGCCTGCATCGAGGTTCCTATTGAAGATGCCAAGGCTTTTGGCGTCATGCAGGTGGATGAGAATGGCCGTATCGTCGATTTTGTCGAGAAGCCGGAAAATCCCCCGGCGATTCCAGGAAAGCCCGACACCGCCCTCGCTTCCATGGGCATTTATGTTTTCAATGCCAAATTTTTGTTCGAGCAGCTGATCAAAGATGCTGACAACCCAAAATCCAGTCACGATTTCGGCAAGGACATCATTCCCCAGGTGATCAAAAGTTACCGGGCATTTGCCTATCCTTTTCTTGATGTTCAGACCGGCATACAAAGTTACTGGCGGGATGTGGGGACCATTGATTCGTATTGGTCAGCCAATATGGAGCTTATCGGAGTGAACCCCGAGTTGAATCTCTACGATCAAGATTGGCCGATTTGGACCTACCAGGAGCAAGCGCCACCGGCAAAGTTTGTGTTTGAGGACCGTGAACACGACCGCGTGGGACAAGCCTTTGATTCCATGCTCTGTGGTGGGTGTATCATTTCCGGCGCCACCATCCGTCACTCTATTTTTTCTTCTAATATCAGGGCCAATTCCTGGGCTTTGGTGGAGGATTCAGTAGTGTTGCCGCAGGTGAATATTGGCCGCCACGCCAAGGTTCGCAAGGCGATTCTTGATCGTGGTTGCAATATTCCTGAGGGCATGGAAATTGGCTATGATCTGGAGGAGGACAAAAAACGTTTTGACGTAAGCCCTGGCGGGATTGTCACGGTAACGCCGGATATGCTCGGGCAAAAAATCCATTTTGCCCGCTAATGCCAACGGCAGTTGAAAGTAGTGTCCTGGAAAGGCGCCGGGCAGGGGTTCTATTACATATCACATCATTGCCGGGCCAGGGAAGTACAGGCGACCTGGGGGAGCATGCTCACCGTTTTGTCGAGTTCCTAGCAGGTAATAGCTTCTCGGTCTGGCAGACCCTTCCCGTGGGTCCTACCCACGAGGACGGCTCCCCGTATCAATGTTTATCCGCCCACGCTGGCAATCCCTTGTTGATCAACCTGCAATGGCTAGTTGAGCAAGGCTGGCTGGACCCAGAGAAAACCTGTATCAAAGCACTTTCGGTGGCAGCCAGGGAAGAATGCCTTAAACAAGCCTTTCAAGCATTTAATGAAGCAAAAGATAGCGAACAACAAGAGGCTTATCAAAAATTCATCCGTTTTCATCATTATTGGTTGGAAGACTTTGCCCTGTTCATGGCGCTTAAGGCCAGCTTCAAAAATCAAGCTTGGTGGGATTGGCCTGAAAGTTACCGAGACCGGAATCCCGCCGCGATAGAGGAAGTATGCCGGCAACTGGCTGATGAAGTCAGGCGGATTCAATTTGAGCAGTTCGTTTTTTTTCAGCAATGGAAAGAACTGCGCCATTATGCTCACCAACATGGGGTGCTGCTTTTCGGCGATATGCCTATTTTTGTGGCTGCCGACAGCGCTGATGTCTGGGCGCGGCGGGAATATTTTCTCCTGGATGAAGAAGGACATCCTACGGTTGTGGCCGGGGTGCCGCCGGATTATTTTTCCGAAACCGGCCAGCGTTGGGGCAACCCCCACTACAATTGGCGGAAAATGCAGGAGGATGGGTTTGCCTGGTGGATCGAGCGAATGCATACCCAATTGGAATTATTCGACTGGATCCGGATTGACCATTTTCGGGGCTTTGAAGCCTACTGGGAAATCCCTGCCAATTCTATGACCGCCATTAAAGGCCGTTGGGTGGAAGCGCCTGGGGAGGCGTTGCTGGAAGCCATATACGAAAAATTCGGCGCATTACCCCTGGTAGCGGAAAACCTGGGAATTATCACGCCGGAAGTGGAGGCTATGCGCAAGAAATTCGGCATTCCAGGCATGCTTATCCTGCAGTTTGCCTTTGAAGGCGGGACAGAAAACCCTTACCTACCCCATAATCACACGCAGGATAATGTGGTTTATACCGGCACCCACGATAACGATACCACTTTGTCCTGGTTCGAATTGCTGAATGCCCACCAGCAAGACTATGTTGTCGATTATCTTGCCCATCCCCAGGTTTCCATGCCTTACAGTTTGGTTCTGAGTGCCATGCAATCGGTGGCCAAGCTGGCGGTGATACCCATGCAAGATATATTAGGCTTGGGGCAGGGACACCGAATGAATACTCCAGGCACCATCGAAGGGAATTGGCAATGGCGTTTTTCCTGGGACCAGGTGAGCCAAGCCGATGTTGGCCAAATCAAGCACTGGGTTGAGCTTTACGGTAGGGGCTGAAACAGGGGCTTTTGCTGGAGACGGGCAAGCAACGACTGTAGAGCAGTGGTTGCATCTTGCTTGAGTTGCGCAGAAAGCCACGGTTGATTTGGATTGTCAGGAAGCACAGCGGTTTTTTGGAAATATTTAAGCGCTTCCTGAAAATAGCCGGTTTGCCTTAGAAAATCGGCAAAATAATAATTTGCCTCGATGCCTTCTGGGTTCAAGGCCAATGCCTTGCGCAGATACTGTTCTGCTTTTTTGTTATCGCCAAAGGAAATGGGCCATCCTGGCGCTTGATAATAGAGGCAGCCCAAGGCTAGATATGCCGCGCCGTCAAGTGCGGAGGGATTAATCTTGATCGCTTGCTGTAATAAATTACGGGCCTCCTCCAAATTGGATAATGCTGAGAGGTCGGGTGCTACCCCGGTACGGGTAACTAATACAATTGCTTCCCAGATAAGAAGTTCGGCCTGGTTGGGCTGTTGTTTTTTTAATGATTTAATGTGGGCTAAGAGCTGTGTTAGCCCCTCTTTGCGCTGTTCTTCCGGCCAGTGGTAATAAATTTCATCCCATTGTTGTTCTATTTGGGGAATGGAAAACGGTAGGGGCTCCGCCCTAAGAGCTTCCGTCTGCCATGCAGCAAAGAAAAAGGAAAACAGCCAAGTGACTATAAGGGATGCATGGGGTTTCATTGTTGTGAAAAGATAAAAATATTTGCCTATTTACAACAAATTATAGGCTTTTGTCAGATTTTTTCTAGTTTTGTCCCAGCAAACATTACCTAATTGAGATACCTTCCTAGTTAAAGCCAGCATAGCTGACATTATTTTAAGGCGATAGTGAATAATCCCACTTAGGAGACCATATTCAGACTAGCCTTCTTCCGGTATATCTGTCCCAAATACCTCAGTGGTGTAGCGATACATCCGCAAATTGTTTGACCAATAATCGGGTGGCAGGCCGGCCTTTAATTTTAGATGACGAAGGAAATCCACAGGATTTGGCAACGATTCCCATACGGCGGGCAGAAAGGTGCCTCGGTGGTGGCCATCCTCAAGAACCAGACCGTCAATGCCTGGACGGATTTTGGAAAGTAAATCTTGTTCGGAAATAAACTGGATTTCCTCTAACGGACTGAGCACAGAGATATGGATATCCAGATTATCTACTTCGTCCTCAGTCACAGGTGGAAAGCGGGGATCTTGAAAGGCCGCGGCGAAGGCATTGTAGATGACATCTTCCGCCAGTGGACGGCGCGGCTCTAATGAACCGATACAGCCGCGCAGCTGACCATTTTCTTGAAGGGTGACAAAAGTCGCTCTTTGTTCCTGCAAGGGCGGCGGCAGTTGTTGAAGATCTACTGCCGCTGGCCGTCCATGACGGGCGCCGTAACGAATGGATTCTCTTGCCAGTTCGAGCAGTAACTGCCGGTGTTGTGGAGAAAGTGAATGATTGGTGCTCATCTTAGTACGTATATATGTGTTTAAGGAGAAATGTGGGCAGGCTTTTGGGCTATGAGTAAAAGACGTAGGCGCCATACCCTACCACTTGATCTCGGGGTCCAGCGGTATCGCCAGAATTGCGCAGATCCACAGTTTCTGCCTTGAGATTATGATGGCGGGCAGCCAGCAACAGTCCGGCTACGGGGATACGGCCGCAGGCAGACTCCACGCCGAGACGGCTGGGATCGAGATCTTCGATGGCTGCCGAAGTAGCGGCATCCAACTGTTTGGCGGTTTCGTAATCATAGTAGTGGCTGAGATCCGAACTGATGATAATGAGGGTTTCCGCCCCTCCCCACAAACGTTCCAGAACCGTAGCCACTTCTTCTGGTGTTGCATCGCCAACCACAATGGGGACTACCTTGAAGTCTTCTAGCACTTCCTGCAAGAAGGGCAGCTGAACTTCAAGACTGTGTTCCGGTTCATGGGCTGCGTCGAATTGCACCACAAAGGGTAGATCGGCGATGGCTTGAATGGCCTGTTTGTCTACTGCCACTGCGCCCAAGGGGGTCATAAAGTAATCGGCGGCAGGGATTGCCAGGCCCTGGAAGGGTACGCGGTGAGCCGGTCCCAGTAAAATCACCCGTTTGATAATATCTTTCGCTGGTATCAGCAGCCGGTAAGCACTGGCGGCAACCGGACCCGAATAGACATAGCCTGCGTGCGGGGCAATAATAGCCTTAGGGACGGGACCTTCCACTTGAGTGGATGCGAGAAATTGCCGCACCATTTGGTCCAATTCCCGAGGGTTGTCCGGATAAAACATTCCGGCAACGGCGGGGTGACGGATGGCAGTCATATTCTTCTCCCTTTGAACTTGAAATTGACTCTTACCGTCTATATATGGACATTACCCACACAATTCAACAGGGGAAATACAATGACTACCGCCGCACTCGTTAAAGATACTGTGCCCACCAAGTATTGGCATAAATTGCCCGATGGCAAAATTCAGTGTGACCTCTGCCCGCGTTTTTGCAAACTGCACGAAGGGCAGCGTGGATTGTGTTTTGTGCGCGCCTGTCAAAATGGCCAGATTGTCCTCACCTCTTATGGCCGAGCCAGCGGGTTTGCCATTGATCCGATCGAAAAAAAACCCCTTTATCATTTTCTTCCCGGTACGCCGATTTTGTCGTTTGGCACCGCAGGCTGCAATCTGGCTTGCAAGTTTTGTCAAAACTGGGATATCAGCAAATCCCGCGAATTCGATACCTTGACCGTGGAAGCGCCGCCTAATGCGATTGCCTTGGCCGCCAAAGATTTGGGGTGCAAGAGCGTGGCTTATACTTATAACGACCCGGTTATCTTTCATGAATATGTCATTGATACCGCGATTGCCTGCCGGGAAGAGGGTATCAAATCGGTGGCGGTGACCGCAGGTTTCGTGTGCCCAGAGCCGCGCCAAGAATTCTATCAATACATGGATGCGGCCAATGTGGATTTAAAAGCGTTTACCGAAGATTTTTACCACAAAATCTGCGGCGGGCATTTGCAACCGGTATTGGAGACTCTCGAATACATCAAGCATGAAACCGACGTTTGGTTGGAAATCACTACTTTATTAATTCCGGGGGAAAATGATTCCGAGGAAGAAATCGACAAAATGACCCAGTGGGTGATGGAAAAGCTGGGGCCTGATGTCCCGCATCACTTCACCGCTTTTCATCCAGACTGGAAGATGGTGGACAAGCCGCCCACGCTGCCGGAAACCTTAATCCGCGCCCGTAATATCGCACTGAAAAACGGCTTGCGCTATGTCTATACCGGTAATGTCCACAATCCGGAAGGCGATAGCACCTGGTGCCACCAATGCGGACAGTTATTGATTGGCCGCGATTGGTATATTCTCACCGATTGGAACCTGACCGCCGATGGTAAGTGCAGCCAATGTGGCACGCCGGTAGCAGGTGTATTCGAGGAAAAACCCGGCGACTGGGGAGCGAAACGGTTTGTGGTGGATATGTCGAGATATACTCGTATGGCCCAGTAATCTAGCCCGGATATTTCACCAGCCGGCTTCGGACTTTCTTGTGATTAACTGATTTTTGAACATAAAATGCTTAAGTTTCATGATTTCCACGAAATCCGATTTGGATTCAGCCCGAATCGTATCCCGGCCCTGGCTTGTCCAGGCACGTCTGGGCTTGGGCTTCCTTCAAGCCATAGCTAAGGCTATGCCTTTCAGTCCAGCCCGGCGCCCAGCCGCACCTGTCCTGCGCCATCATCCGGGATGCTGGTGAAATATCCGGGCTAGGTGTAATCTAGGGGTTAATTTTGCCCAGGTGTGAGAATCGTATTTGCGGGCGGCTTGCTGTTGTCCGGGTGGGGATAATCAAGGGTGTAATGCAACCCCCGGCTTTCCTTGCGGGCCATGGCGCTACGCACGATCAATTCGGCGGCAATGATGAGGTTGCGCAGTTCCAGCAGGTCGCTGGTGACCCGGAAATTCCCATAATATTCAGCAATTTCCTGTTTCAGCATTTCAGTTCGCCGCAATGCCCTTTGCAGGCGTTTATTGGTGCGGACAATGCCGACGTAATCCCACATGAAGCGGCGGATTTCGTCCCAGTTGTGGCTGACGACAACTTCTTCGTCCGAATCGGTCACCTGAGATTCATCCCAGGGGGGCAATTGAGGTGGCGGGGGTAATTCCGGCAGTTGCCGGCGTAAATCATCCGCTGCCTGTTTGGCAAAAACCAAGCATTCCAGCAAGGAATTGCTGGCCATGCGATTGGCGCCATGAAGGCCCGTGCAAGCGGTTTCCCCGACCGCATAAAGCCCCGGAATATCAGTGCGGGCGCGGGCGTCTGTCATGACACCGCCACAGGTGTAATGGGCGGCAGGTACAATTGGAATCGGCTGCTGGGTGATGTCGATATTGTATTGCAGGCATTTTTCGTAAATGGTGGGGAAATGGTTTTTGATAAAATCCGCGCCCTTGTGGGAAATGTCGAGGTACAAACAATCCACCCCCAGCCGCTTGATTTCATGGTCGATGGCGCGGGCGACAATATCCCGGGGGGCCAGTTCTTCCCGTGGATCGAAGCGCTGCATGAAGCGTTCGCCATTGGGCAGCAGCAGTTTTCCGCCTTCGCCTCTCAGTGCCTCGGAAATCAAGAATGACCGGGCTTCGGGGTGGTACAGGCAGGTGGGGTGGAATTGCATGAATTCCATGTTGGCCACCCGGCAACCCGCCCGCCAAGCCATTGCGAGGCCGTCACCGGTGGCGGTGTCGGGATTGCTGGTGTACAAATAAACTTTGGCGGCGCCGCCGGTGGCGAGTACCACGGCCCGGGCGCGGAATAATTTAACCTTTTGCCTTTCCCGGTCGAGGACATAGGCCCCTAGCACCCGTTGAGGAGACATTTTTAATTTGTTGGCAGTGATCAGGTCAATGGCGTTGTGAAATTCAAACAAGTCGATATTGCTATGTGCCTTGGCCTGGGCTAGCAATGAGGTTTCCAAGGCTTTTCCGGTGGCATCAGCAGCGTGGACAATGCGGCGGTGGCTGTGTCCTCCTTCCCGCGTCAAATGCAAGTGTTTTTCTCCGTTTTCTGATTCCACCTCAGTGAAGGCGACGCCTTGACGCAGCAGCCATTCGATACAATCCTTCCCTTGGGAAACCACCAACCGGACGATGTCTGGATTGCATAACCCGGCGCCGGCGTCCAGGGTATCTTCGATATGGGCTTCCAGGGAGTCATTGGCGTCCAGAACCGCAGAAATCCCGCCTTGGGCGTAAAAAGTGCTGCACTCTTGCAGTTGCGTTTTGGAAAGCACGGCAACTCGCGCAATATCGGCGATTCTCAGGGCAAGACTCAAGCCTGCGGCACCGCTGCCGATGATAAGCAGGTCATAATTGAGAGATTCACTCATAGGAAATTTATACCAGAATCCCAAAAAAAATGCTTTTTTGCAGTAACTGATGTTATGCAACATACGGCAAGGACCGTGCCATCACGCCCTCTCCCTACCCCCTCTCCCTGAGGGAGAGGGGATTTAAGGCAAGGTCCGTCGCTCCCTCCACCGCTTGCGGGGGGGGGGGGGGGGGGGGGCTCCTTGTCTTGCCTGCTAGCCAATGACAGGGTTCCTTGCCAGACTGTGCACTGCGTTTGAGGGCTGCTTTGGAATGACCGTGCGTAACATCAGTGTAGTAATCAAAGTGGGTTAGGTTCTGTCCAATTGGATGGAGGGTGTCGCAAAAGGCGACACCCTCCGCGGTGCAGGGATGCATCGCCATTTTCGATGGCCATAAGCCATTGAAAATGGAGGAATCGGAAAATCGCGCTTTTCCGATTCCGAGTCGCAAAAGTCCAAGGATGGGCTTTTGCGACACCCTGATTGAATGGATAGAGCGAAACCGGGATAATAAGCTTAATTGTACGACTACGCCAAGTGGCAGGTGGTTCGACATTTTGTTGACTATGGCGGTACAAGCCCATTCACCGTTAAAAGATGAGGAAAAGGTATTGAAGGGAGACAGCAGGTCAGCGGCGGATGTTGACCAAGAGCTGGTCAAGCGGGTTCAACAAGGCGATAAAAAAGCCTTCGATCTGCTGGTTCTCAAATATCAGCATAAAATTATTCCCTTGATCACCCGTTATATCAAAGATCCTTCAGAAGCTTTGGATGTGGCGCAAGAAACGTTCATCAAGGCTTATCGCGCGTTGCCCAATTTCCGTGGCGACAGCGCTTTCTATACTTGGTTATACCGGATCGCCATTAACACGGCGAAGAATCATATCGCCGCCAGAGCCCGGCGGCCTTCTGATTCGGAAATTGAATTGGATACTGCGGAACAATTCGAGACAGCGGTGCGTCTAAAAGATCAAGAAACTCCCGAGGGTATATTGTTAAGTGAGGAAGTTGCGGAAGCCGTGCGTCAGGCCATCGAAGAGCTGCCTGATGAATTGAGAACTGCAATCACTTTGCGGGAGTTTGAAGGGTTGAGCTACGAAGAGATTGCCCAAGCAATGAATTGTCCGGTGGGCACTGTTCGTTCACGTATTTTTCGGGCTCGGGAAGCCATTGACAAGAAACTGAGGACTTTGCGTGCAGGGATGCGGAAAGAAAAGAAAAAACCCTTACCTGAGAAATCTTCAGAAAAATCATGACAAGAGGCGGAGGCCGATGCAGGACGATGTGAACTGGAAACTATCACTGTTACTGGACGACGAACTGGATACCAAGGATGCCATTGAATTATTGGAAAGAATCCATCAAGACCCGGATCTATTGGATAAATGGTGTTGTTATAACGCAATGAGCCAGGCGATGCGATTTGGTAACGTGGTTCAGCCGGATAAGACATTTATACACCGTATTCGCGCCTCGTTGGCATCTACTGAACTTCCTCCACCCCAAACCTCTTCTTCTCCGACATCTTTTTCAATAAAACAAATGATTGTGCCTCTCGCCTTGGCGGCATCGGTTGCCGTCGTGACCGTGCTATTGGCAAAACAGTGGAACGAGCCTCTGCATTCCGCCGCCACGGTAAAAGCGGCTGCCAAGCAATCTGCCGCGCCTTCCATACGTTTGGCCAACGTGACTTCGGAACAGGCGATCCCCCAACAATCAGATCAGGCCCTACACTATTCCCGCTTTGAAGATTATTTGATAGCCCATACCGAAGGCAGTTTATATACCACTGGCCCCCAAGGCATGTTGAGTTATGCGCGCATCGTCAGCCATGACGGGCGTTAATATTATGAAGAAAGCGGGATTATTACCACACTGGGTGGTCGGCGCGTTTTTGATTACGTTTGCTGTTTCCGCATTTTCCCAAGAACCAATATCCAAGGATGCAGTGGCATGGTTACAAGCCATGCGGGATGCGATGCACAATCTAGATTACCAGGCGACGGTGGTCTATAGCAGAGATAATCAAATTCAAACCCTGAAACTTTCCCGGATCATACAAAACGGTGTGGTTAGAGAACATTTGCAGGCGCTCAATGATCCGCTGCGGGAAGTCGTTAGAGATGGTGATAAAGTGACCTGCTATTTTCCGGACCGGCGGGCAATGGTGGTGGAATACCAGCAGGGAAAAGATTCTTTGTTTGTTCATTTTCCCTGGGAATGGCAGCAAAAGGAGGAAATTTATCAGTTTAAATCAGGGCACAGCGGCCACGTAGCAGGAAGACAAGCTCAGGAAATTATTATCCAGCCATTGGACAAGTATCGTTATCCCCGCAGAATTTGGCTCGATACAGAAACCAAGCTGCCGCTCAAATTAGAATTATTGGATCATGACGGCAGTATTCTCGAAGCCATTATCGTGACCGATATTCAATTGGGAGAGGCGGCGGCAGCAGTGGCAACCGCACTTCCTAATCACAGTAAAACCTGGAAGATTTTAGATAGAAAAGTCACGCCTATTAAGGACAAACATTGGCAGTTGAGTTTTCTGCCCCCGGGTTTCAGCGAAGTGATGCGCACGAGACGGCTAGATCCAATCGATCAACAGCCCATTGATCACATCTTGGTGAGTGACGGAATCGCTTCAGTCTCAATCTATATTAAAAAAAGCGATGAAAAGGGCTTTGATCCCGGCAATAAAAAATTGGGGGCAGTAAATACCTACAGCAAACAGATTGGTGATTTTTATATCACTGTGCTGGGGGATGTGCCTCCCGAAACAGTCAGAGCTATCGCCAATGGGGTGCGGGTAGATACAGGATCCACCTCTTCCTGACCCGTTCCGATTGCCATCGGAATGTTCCAACTTTGCTCTGTGGATGGCGTCTGGGATGAACGCTAGGCTTTACCTTGTCCCAAGAAAATAGCCAGGAACTAGGATTCAAGTTTATGAATGCTATAGTGTTCGCTTAAAATACAGACATTTTTTTCATGTTTAACGCATTTTTTATGTTTCAAAATACAAAATTCGTCATTAAGGCCGTGTGGATTTGGGTGTTTTGGCTTGGTTTGAGCCAAGCCTGGGCCGGGGAACTGCCCGACTTTACCGAGCTGGTAGAAAAAACCAGTCCATCCGTCGTTAATATCAGCACCACGAGGACGGTGGAAAGTCAGCCGGTGCCGGAACTACCAGAGGGCATGGAGATTCCTGAAGGGTCGCCTCTGGAAGATTTGTTTAAACATTTCTTTGGCCAGCAAGGTCCTCTTGGGCCACGGGAAGCGCGTTCATTGGGTTCGGGTTTTATCATTTCTTCCGATGGCTATATCGTTACCAATCACCACGTGGTCAAGGATGCCGATGAAATCATTGTCCGCATGCAAGACCGGCGCGAGCTGGTGGCCAAATTAATTGGTACGGACAAATCCAGCGACTTGGCTTTATTAAAAATTGATGCAGAAGATCTTCCCGTAGTGACCATGGGCTCATCCCGCGACTTGAAAGTAGGGGAATGGGTGGTTGCCATTGGCTCGCCGTTCGGTTTTGATCAATCGGTGACCGCGGGCATCGTCAGCGCGAAGGGCAGAAGCCTACCTGGCGATAATTACGTTCCCTTCATCCAGACCGATGTGGCCATCAATCCCGGCAACTCCGGCGGGCCTTTGTTCAATATGGATGGGGAAGTGGTTGGCGTCAACTCCCAGATTTACAGCCGCACCGGCGGGTTTATGGGGTTGTCGTTCGCTATTCCCATTGACGTGGCGCTGGAAGTGGTGGAGCAATTAAAAACCAAAGGTCATGTCAGCCGCGGCTGGCTCGGCGTACAGATTCAGGACGTGACCCGGGAATTGGCGGAGTCTTTCGGCATGGATCGGCCCCGGGGCGCGCTGATTGCGCAAGTGCTGGAGGATAGCCCCGCAGCCAAGGCCGGTTTTGAGGTGGGAAGCGTCATCATTGAGTACAACGGTCATCCCATTGAGACTGCCGGGGCTTTGCCGCCCCTGGTGGGGATGACGCCGCCTGGCACTGAAGTTTCGGTTAAAGTGCTTCAGGACGGAAAAATCAAAACATTAACGGTGCGTATCGGGCAATTGCCCAAGGAACAGCAAGAGGGAGCACTTTCGGTACATCCGCTCGAGCCGGGTTCCGTGAAAGTTCCACAATTCGGCTTGATTGTAGCGGACCTGAGTCCCCAGGAACGCAAGCGCCGGGGCGTGAAATCCGGTGTGATCGTTCGCCGGGTGTTGGCGGGTGCCGCGCGGGAAGCAGGTATTCGTCCGGGCGATATTATCGTCCGTATTGGTGATCAGCCCGTTACCAGCGCCAAGGCTTTGAAAAAGCGTGCGGCCAGTTTAGCCAAAGGCAAGCCGATTGCGGTGTTGGTGAAGCGAGGCGATGGTTCGCTGTTTTTGGCGATCAAGCCGGGCGCCAATAAACCAAAGCAATAGGGAAAAGATTAAAACGTGACAGATCTAAAAAATATACGAAATTTCTCTATCATCGCCCATATTGACCACGGCAAGTCTACCTTGGCCGATCGCTTCATTCAGATCTGCGGCGGCTTGGCTGACAGGGAGATGGCGGAGCAAGTGCTCGATTCCATGGATCTTGAGCGGGAAAGGGGCATTACCATCAAGGCGCAAAGCGTGACGCTATACTATACCGCCGAGGATGGCGAGACCTATCAGCTCAATTTTATCGATACCCCAGGTCATGTGGATTTTTCCTACGAAGTTTCCCGTTCCCTGGCAGCATGCGAGGGTGCGCTATTGGTGGTGGATGCCGCGCAGGGGGTGGAAGCGCAAACCGTCGCCAATTGCTATACCGCCATTGAACAGGGACTGGAAGTGCTCCCTGTGCTGAATAAGGTGGATTTGCCCTCGGCCGAGCCCGAGCGGGTCAAGCACGAGATTGAGGAAATTATTGGCATTCCGGCCGATGAGGCACTGGAGATCAGCGCTAAAACCGGCCAAGGGGTAAAAGACGTTCTGGAACAGATTGTCGCCAAGGTTCCCCCGCCGGAAGGCGATGTGGAAGCGCCGTTGCAAGCGTTGATTATCGATTCGTGGTTCGATAATTATCTCGGTGTCGTCTCCTTGGTGCGGGTTGTCAACGGTACTTTGACAAAAAAACAAAAAATCACCGTCATGTCCACGGGAAAAAGCTATCAGGCCGACCAAGTGGGGGTATTCAATCCCAAGCGCCAACAAAAAGACGCGCTCCATGCCGGAGAAGTGGGCTTTGTGGTGGCGGGAATCAAGGATATTTTCGGCGCGCCCGTGGGGGATACCATCACCGGGACCGATCGTCCCTGCGCCGAACCATTGCCAGGTTTTCAGCAGGTCCGGCCGCGGGTATTTGCAGGATTATATCCGGTCAGTTCGGAAAATTACGAAGATTTGCGCGAAGCCCTCAACAAACTGCGCCTCAATGACGCCGCCCTTCAATTCGAGCCAGAGACTTCCCAGGCTTTGGGCTTTGGTTTTCGTTGCGGTTTTCTGGGGATGCTGCACATGGAAATTGTGCAAGAACGGCTGGAACGGGAATACGACTTGGATCTGATTACCACGGCGCCAACGGTGGTATATGAGGTCCTGACCACCAAAGGTGAAGTGCTGTCAGTGGATAATCCGGCGGATTTGCCACCCGCTAATGAAATCCAGGAAATCCGCGAGCCCATTATCGAAGCTAATATTTTGGTGCCCCACGATTATCTTGGAGGCGTGATTGGCCTGTGTATTGAAAAACGGGGTGTCCAGAAAAACATGCAATACCTGGGCAGCCAAGTGGCACTGACCTTTGAGTTACCCTTGAGCGAGGTGGTGCTGGATTTCTTTGACCGGTTGAAGTCAGTGAGCCGGGGCTTTGCTTCTTTTGATTACGAATTCAAGCGGTTTCAGGCCGCGCCCATGGTTAAACTGGATATTTTGATCAATGGCGAGCGGGTGGATGCCCTTTCTTTAATCGTCCACCGGGATTTGGCGGAAGTGCGCGGCCGCGAATTAGTCGAAAGAATGAAAGAATTGATTCCCCGGCAAATGTTTGAAGTGGCGATACAAGCGGCGATAGGCTCAAAGATAATCGCCCGCTCTACGGTGAAGGCGTTGCGTAAAAATGTTACCGCCAAGTGTTATGGTGGCGATATTACCCGGAAAAAGAAATTGCTGGAAAAGCAAAAAGCGGGTAAAAAGCGCATGAAGCAGGTGGGTAAGGTGGAAATTCCTCAAGAGGCGTTTCTTGCTGTCCTGAAAGTAAAACAAGAATCCTGATAAGGACCACGATATGGATTTCGATTTTGAATTTTTTTTGCTACTCGGCACCGTGGTGTCGGGTTTGATCTGGGGGGGGTATCTTTTCTGGACGAGAGGGGCGGAGAAAAAAGAAGAAGAGAAAGAGCCGGTCATCGTCGAATATGCCCGTTCGTTTTTTCCCATTTTATTTATTGTTCTCGTGCTTCGCTCTTTTTTGGTGGAGCCTTTTCGGATTCCTTCCGGATCGATGATGCCCACCCTGTTGGTGGGCGATTTTATTTTGGTCAATAAGTTTGTCTATGGTATTCGTTTGCCGGTGGCCCATACCAAAGTGGTGGACATAGACGAACCGCAGCGGGGTGATATTGTGGTTTTCCGCTACCCCAACAATCCCGCCGTTGATTACATCAAGCGAGTGGTGGGCCTGCCCGGAGATAAAATTGCCTACTATAATAAGAAGTTATACATCAATGGCGAGCCTGTGACATTGACGCCCATGGGCCATTTTACCGGGGCCGGGCAAAATCAGCGTTATAACGGGGCTTTGGTGTTTAAGGAAAAGCTGGGGGAGGTAGAGCATCAGATCTTAATCATGGAAGGCCAGCCGAGTGTCGAAGGTGAATTTGTGGTTCCCACGGGACATTATTTTGTCATGGGTGATAACCGTGACAATAGTAATGACAGTCGCTATTGGGGGCCGGTGCCGGAAGAAAATCTAGTAGGGAAGGCCTTTCTGATCTGGATGCATTGGGATCCCAGTAGTCCCGGTGTGGCTTTAGAGCGCATTGGGACATTGTTGCACTGAACTTTTTATCCAGCCCGAAAGGGGCTTTTGTTTGATGCCTAAAAAGTTTTTGAAGCGTATATTGGCGACTTCCGTTGATGTCCTGACCTGCCATCCACTGGACGCCGTGAATCCTTCCCTGGGGGCTTGATGGTGGCCGTCCGGGCCACCAACACCAGCGAAATGGCAGGCCAGGACACCTTTGCGAGATAAATTATGAAGCAGATTTTATTTTGTAGGCTGCAGCAATATTAAGCGAGAAATGCCATGATCCAAACTTACCGCCGTCAACGGGGCATCACCCTGATTGGTTTTGCCTTGCTTTTAGGCTTGATTGGTTTTTTTACCATTCTGATTTTGAAAATCGGGCCCATTTATCTTGAACATTACAAGGTAGTCAGTTCTCTCCAATCCCTGAAAGAAGATCCTGCATTACCAAAAAAGAGCCGGCGTGAAATATACAGCTTGCTTAATAAAAGATTTGATATCAACATGATTGAAAACGTGACGACCGATGATATCAGCGTCAGCAAGGAAGACGGCGTTGTTACCGTGGCGGTGACCTATGAAGTAGAAAAGCCAATTTTCGGGAATTTAAGCGTATTAGTCTATTTTGACGATCAAATTGAGGTGGGAGGTTCTTGAAAGCCGATCTGGGAACACTTAGCAAGCGTCTCGGTCTCAAATTTAACGATCTGGAGATCCTACGTGAAGCGCTTACCCATCGCAGCGCCGGTTCCCCCAATAACGAACGACTGGAATTCTTAGGTGACGCCGTCTTGGGTTTCATCATCGCCCAAGCCTTGTTTCACCGCTTCCCCAATGCCCGCGAAGGTGAATTGAGCCGGATGCGGGCCAATCTCGTCAATCAAACCTCTTTGGCTGCCCTGGCCAGACAATTGAAGCTGGGAGACTGGCTGATTTTAGGGCCGGGGGAGATGAAAAGCGGCGGTTTCCGCCGTGATTCCATTTTGTCTGACGCTTTGGAAGCGATTATCGGCGCTATTTTGGAAGATCAGGGGATTGAGGTCTGCCAAAAATGGGTATTGGGGTTATTCAAGACCCGATTGGCGGAACTGGCGGAAGGGAAGGGAAAGAAAGATCCCAAAACCCGTCTGCAAGAATTTTTGCAATCCCGGGGGGAGCCGCTGCCTCGATATGAATTGATTTCCCAGCAAGGTTCAGACCACGATCAGCTATTTGAAGTCGCATGCCATGTGGCGCTATTATCTGAACCTCGAAGAGGAAAAGGTCCATCGCGGAAACGGGCGGAGCAGCAAGCAGCGGAGAAAGTATTGGAAACATTATCCCGGCAATTGGGCAAGCAATTATGAAAACTGGATATGTCGCCATCATTGGCCGGCCCAATGTGGGCAAATCCACTTTGCTCAATCAGTTGATTGGCCAGAAACTCAGCATCATCTCCCGCAAACCTCAAACCACCCGGCACAGGATCCTAGGGATTAAAACCACCGATGACGCCCAAATTCTTTATTTGGACACCCCAGGGATTCATCAAAGCGATTCCAAGGCGTTGAATCGTTATTTGAATAAAACCGCCAGCACCGCTTTGGTGGGTGTGGATGTCATTGTCTGGGTGATTGATAACAAGGGTTTCGATAAAGATGACAGTTTGATTTTGGAAAAGCTCAAATCCATCAATATTCCGGTCATTCTGGTCATCAATAAAGTCGATAAGGTAAGAGACAAAGCCTTATTGCTGCCGCTCATACAGGAAGCGAGATACCGTTTCTCCTTTGAAGTCATTATTCCTGTTTCCGCCCTAAGGGGTACGAATGTCCAGGCCTTGGAAAAGGCCATTATTGGCTTGCTCCCCGAAGGAATGCCCATGTATCCCGAATACCAGATTACCGACAAACCGGAACGGTTTTTTGCCGCCGAAATTATCCGTGAAAAATTGCTCTATTACCTGGGCGATGAAGTTCCCCACCGGTTGACGGTGGAGATCGAGCAGTTCAAAAATGAAGGGGAACTGACGCGCATCTATGCCGTAATCTGGGTGGAGCGGGAAGGGCAAAAGCGGATTGTAATTGGTGATAAGGGGAGCTTGCTGAAAAAGGCTGGTCAAAAAGCCCGCCTGGAACTGGAGGATTTTCTCGGTAGGCGTGTGTATCTCAATCTTTGGGTCAAGGTTAAAAAAGGCTGGTCCGATGATGAGCGAATGCTGCAAAGGTTGGGCTATGCTGAATGATCCATGGCTGAACGATGGCACGACGCATTTGTTTTGCACCGCCGGCCTTGGCGGGAAACCAGTCTGTGGCTGGAGGTTTTTACCCGCGACCACGGAAAAGTCGCCCTACTGGCAAAAGGGGCGAGGAAGGGAAAGCGCCAATCCGCGACTTATCTCCAACCGTTTCAGCCGTTGAAAATTCGCTGGCACGGCAAAGGCGATCTTAAAACCTTGACCGGCGCGGAGCCATGTGCTTCGTTACCCGCCTTATCGGGAAAAGGCCTCTACTGCGGCTTTTACCTCAATGAGTTGTTGGCTTATTTGACCCACAGACACGATCCTCATCCCCGCTTATTCCTACGTTATCAGGAAACCCTGCGGGTTTTTGCCAATGAAAAAGCCATGGAAGCCCGTTTGCGTCTATTCGAGATGGATCTATTGATGGAAATCGGCTACGGATTGATTCTGGATCATGAGGTAAAATATCAAGAGCCCATCTTGCCGCAGGCGCGTTACCGCTACGAACCGGATGCCGGGCCGTATTTGGATCCGCAAGGGAATGTATGCGGGATAACCCTGCTGGCGCTGGCGGATAGACAATTAGACAATCCTCAGGTCCTTAGAGAGGCAAAAAAATTATTGCGCCAAGTCATCGACTACCGGCTGGAAGGCAGGCCATTAAAAAGCCGGGCTTTATTCCAACAATTAATCACCCAGGGAAATCATGAAACCTGAGACCATTTTGCTAGGCGTCAATATCGATCACATCGCAACATTGCGCCAGGTTCGGGGAACCGCTTTTCCCGAACCGGTTCAAGCCGCCTTGCTGGCGGAACAAGCGGGTGCCGATGGCATTACCGCCCACTTGCGCGAAGACCGCCGTCATATACAAGATCGGGATATTCGCCTGCTCAGGCAAATGATTCATACCCGTTTGAATCTGGAAATGGCGGTCACCGATGAAATGGTCGCCTTGGCCTGTGAAGTGCGTCCGGATGCTTGTTGCCTGGTGCCCGAAAAACGCCAGGAGTTGACCACCGAAGGCGGGCTTGAGGTGGCAGGGCAATTGGATCGGGTGGCGGAGGCTTGCCGGCAATTGAGGGAATCGGGCATTGAAGTCTCATTATTTATCGATCCCGATAAAGCCCAGATTGAAGCGGCGGCCGAAGCGGGTGCGCCGGTCATTGAGCTCCATACCGGAAGCTATGCCGACGCGCCTACACCTGAAGCCCGCCAAGAAGAACTCAAAAAAATCCAACAGGCCGCATGGTTTGCCTACGGTTTGGGGTTGCAAGTCAATGCTGGTCATGGACTGCATTATCATAATGTGGAAGCCATTGCCCGGATCCCGGAAATTGTAGAACTGAACATCGGTCATTCGATTATCGCCCGTGCGCTCTTTTCCGGAATGCAAGAAGCTGTCCGGGAAATGAAGCGGTTGATGAAAACGGCAAGACTGGAAGCATTGACCTCGTCGGTTTGATTTGTCATAGTTTCCAATCCAAAAAAATTAAAAACCAGCGTAATTGACCCATAAGGCGCTGAATGGAACGAAAAGCTATGAAGCCGATTGCTACTGTTGATTCCTTAAATCCCACAGAACCTGAAGTACTGTTCCTGGCCAGAATGGCGTTGAATGAACAATTACGCTTTGCCAAACGGATTTTTGTGCTGATGGCGGCGGCGCTCTTGATGTTATTGGCCGGATTTGTCTTTTATTTGAAGCAACCTGCCTTGGCAAAGGCGTCTCCTGCCGCAGTGTCGCCATCGCCAGTGCAAATGGATCAAGTGACGCAATTAAGTCAAGAATTGGCGGATTTGCAGCAGCAACTGGGAAAGGCAGTCACCGAAACCCTGGCAATGAAGCTGGCATCTTTGGAAGACCGGATTCGTCAGGGGCGGGCGGGATTACAGGATCTCGAATTGATCCAGTCCATCAAGCAAGATATCCGTTTATTGAATTTGAGAAATACTAAGAAGCCTGCACTTCCCTCGGGTATCGAAAGAATTGGAGATTCTTCAACTGATGCTAATTTCGCGGCTTTGCACAAACTGGCATTGCTGGAAAACCTGTTCTACATCACCTTGCTGGCACTGGCATTTATGGCGGTAGCCATGGGGGGATATTGGCTTCAGTGCGGTTTTCGTTTGAAACGCCTGGATGCGGACCTTGCCCGCCTGCAACATCAGCTTTATCACGAAAGGGGGTAAAGTCTTCAGTCCGTGGTTTCAATTTTGTTTCTCCCCGCTTTTTTTGCCCGGTACAGGGCTTGATCGGCGCGTTCAATAAAATCGGCAATGCTTTCTTCCAGGTGGTATGTGGCAATCCCGGCGGAGAAAGTGGGCAGAGCGAGTTCGCCCGATATCGTTTGAAGGCGCAAGTTTTTCACGCTTTCCTGAATTTTGTTCAAGGCTTTCACCGCCCCTTCCATTTGGGTATTAGGTAATAAGACAACAAATTCTTCCCCGCCAAACCGGGCGACTAAATCGTGCTTGCGAAAGGCCGAGGATACCAGGGTGGCGTAGGTTTTTAATACCTGGTCGCCCACCCCATGACCATAGCGGTCATTAATGTCCTTGAAATGATCCAAGTCGATGATAGCCAGACTGATAGGCAAATGATAACGTTGCACCCGGCCTATCTCTTCTTCCAATCGGTTTAGAAATGCCCGCCGGTTGGGCAAGCCTGTGAGTTCATCGGTCAAGCTTAAGGTCCTGGTGCGTTCCAGTTCCGCGTTTAATTGTTCTTTCTGCGCCCATTCCGAAGCTAGTTGTGCCTTGGTTTGTTCCAGTTGCATCGCCAGATATTTCTGGCCGCCCGCCAGGATTTTGGCTTGTTCCAAGAGCGTTTGCTGTGTAGAGTCGTTTTCCGATTTTTGAGCAGGGTCCCGAAGAAAGTCGAGAATGTCTTGAATCTGGTCGCCAAGTTCCTGGGTTTTTTGTTGTAACAGATCCATTTTCTCCATAACGGAAGAGGTATGGTTGACAGCCGGTTTTTGCGAATATTGTTGTGGCAAAGGTGGGAGATCACCAATGACTTGGTTCGGCTTGAGGGAAACCAATATTTGAGATAATGAAGGCAACGATTGAATGCCTATGTGCAAGGTTTCTAATTCATTAAGGGTTGGAGGATGGTCCAAAAGCTTTTCAAGAAAGATGACACGTTTTTTAACAGGATCGGTGGCATCAAGGTTTTGTGAAATCGCGTTCAGCAGAGATCGGATAATTTTAAGGTAATGGCTGTGGTAAGCTTTTTGCAGCGTATCCAGAGTGCCTAAGTGTTTTTGAATATGGTCAATGAGCAGATGCTCGAATTCTAAATCCTTGAGGGTGTCAAGCGTCTTTCTCAGTTTTTCTATTTCTATCGTTAACTCATCCAAAACTTTGCAAGCAGGTCGGCATTCAGTAGTCATGACTTTTATTCTATTTCATTAGTATGGTTAATTACGATAAATCATCTGTCGCTTTCAATCGAGTGTTGGCGGTAGCGCCCATGTTAGATTGGACTGACCGTCATTTCAGATATTTCTTACGGATGATCAGCTATCATACATTGCTCTACAGTGAAATGATTACCACCCAGGCAATAATGTATGGTGACCGCGAACGGCTGCTGGCGTTCAACCCGGAAGAAAAGCCATTGGCCTTGCAATTGGGAGGGAGTTGTCCAAAGTCACTGGCCCAGTGTGCGGCCATAACCGAAGCGTGGGGATATGATGAGGTGAATTTGAACGTGGGCTGTCCCAGTGACCGGGTGCGAAAAGGCAGGTTTGGCGCTTGTCTGATGAAGGAACCGTCATTGGTGGCCGAATGTGTCGCTGCCATGAAAGCCAAAACCAGGTTGCCGGTTACGGTCAAGTGCCGGATAGGCGTGGATGACAGGGATAGCTATGAAGCGCTGGCGAATTTCATCGAAACCGTTGCCTTGGCGGGGTGTACGACATTTGTTGTGCATGCCCGCAAAGCATGGCTGACGGGGCTATCGCCCAAGGACAATCGTACTATTCCCCCTTTGCGTTATGACCTTGTTTTCCGATTGAAACAGGATTTTCCTGAGTTAACATTCATTTTCAACGGCGGCATTGTTGATTTGCAACAAGCCTTATCCCTGTTGTCAAGCGTTGACGGCGTCATGATAGGCCGGGCTGCCTATCATAATCCTTATCTATTAAGCCAGGCGGATTGGCTTTTTTTTCAAGACAATCACCCGATTCCCACCCGGGAGCAAATATTGGAAAGCTATATGCCTTATGTAGAAGCGCGATTGAGCGAAGGCATTCGTCTTCATAGCATGCTTCGTCATCTTTCCGGGTTGTATCATGGCCAACCCGGGGCGCGTCTTTGGCGCCGGCATCTAAGCGAACAGGGGAACCGGCCCGGGGCGGGCTCTGAAGTTTTAAAATCCTGGTTGGCGAAAAGGACCGCCATGGTTGAGACGGCCGATGTTTGACGGTTTGGATAACCCTTGCCCAGATTTTTGGCGAGATTGGCCGGAGGGTTTCTGCGTGCTGGATGAGATAGGCGCAATGCGGTACGTCAACCCAGCGGCGGAGGAGTTGTTGGGATACAGCGCCGATGAATTGCGCGGGGTTAAATTAAACCGCTTGCTGGTGGACGGCGCATTTTGTTGGCCGGTTTTTTTAGAAACAGGCAAAACCTGGCAACAAGAAGAAGCTTTTTTGCGCCGTAAAAACGGGCGGGAATTGCCCGTATATCTGACGCTCAAGCCATTTAGTCGAAATGGCCAGATTAAAGGGGCATGGCTACTATTTCGTGACCGCTCAGCCACGGATGAAAAAATGCGCCGTTTAAGCATTTTGACAGCGGCGGTAACGCAAAGTCCCAACGCGGTCATGATTGCTGATCTTAATGGCAAGATTGTGTACGTCAACCCCAAATTTTGCCAAATGACGGGGTATTCCGCAGAGGAAGTCCTGGGTAAAAATCCCAGGTTATTGCAATCCGGGAAAACGCCTCCTAAAACTTACCGACGATTATGGGAAACGCTTCAAAAAGGCGGTGAATGGCGGGGGGAAATTCAAGACCGTAAAAAAGACGGCGAATTGTATTGGGTGCTGGAGACTATTTCTCCCATCAAAAATGAACAAGGAGAGATCACCCATTTTCTAGCAATTCAGAAAGATATCACCGAACAGAAACAAGCCCAGGAAGCCCTTGCCGAAAGCGAAGCCCGTTTTCGCCAGATTGCCGATATGACGGGGGAATGGATCTGGGAACAAGATCCGGAAGGCCGGTATATTTATAGCAGCGCCGCGGTTAAACAAATACTCGGCTATGAACCGGAAGAAATTATCGGCAAACATTATTTGGACTTGTTTACCGTCGAAGACCGCCGCCGCTGGGAGCAGCATACCCCTCTCAAACCGCTTTATCACAAGCATTTTTACCGCATTATCAACCGTTACCGCCACAAGGACGGTCACGAAGTCTTTACCGAGTCCACGGGGATTCCCTTGTTTGACTCGGCGGGGCGACTGCTAAAATGGCGCGGGGTAGATCACGACGTCACCGAGCGAAAGCGATACGAAGATCAATTGCGGGTCCGGGAACGGGCCATTGAATCGGCCAGTGTCGGCATTGATATTGACGAAGTGTTGGATTCGCGCTGGCAAGCAATTTATGTCAACCCGACCCTTTGCCGGATGACAGGTTACAGCAAAGAAGAATTGCTCAAACAGAGCATTCCGGATCTGTTGTGCGGCCCGGAAACCGACAAGGGTGCCTTGGAAAAAGTTCGCGCGGAAGTCAGGCAAGGCCGCGAAGCCCAAGAGGTAATCTTATGTTACGACAAAAAAGGCCGGCCGTTCTGGAATGATATGATTATTTCACCGGTCAAGGACGAGGCAGGCCGTCTGACCCATGTGATTGAGATCCAAAATGATGTTACCGAAAGAAGGAGGGCGGAGGCGGAAAAGCACGCCATGGAAATTGCCCGTCATATCCAGCAATCGCTGCTACCCGATCAACCCTTGATTGCCGATGGGGTTGAGCTAGCTGGGCTTTGCATTCCGGCAGAACAAGTGGGGGGAGATTATTTCGATTATTTTCTTACGGCTGCAGGTGTTGATGCAGTGGTGGCCGATGTGTCCGGCCATAGCGTGGGGGCGGCGCTCATCATGGCGGAAGCCCGTAGTACATTGAGAGTTGAAGTGCAAAGCAGGGCCCGCCAAGAGCAATTCCCACCTCCGGATGTGGCCTCGTTACTCCAGACCTTAAATAACGTATTATTCGAAGATTTGGACCGTTCGGAACTTTTTATCACTTTGTTCTATACCCGTTACGACCCGGTAAAAAAACAATTGCATTATGCCAACGCGGGCCATAACCATCCCCTCTTGATTCGAAGCAACGAAAGTGGATGTAGGCAGCTAGATGCCGAGGGTTTGATTCTAGGGGTTCGCCCCGGTGTGGAATTCGAACAAAAAACCCTATCCATGCTGCCTGGAGATTTGTTACTGCTTTATACTGACGGCATAGTCGAGGCTCAAAATCCGGCAGGGGAGTTTTTTGGCATGAGCCGTTTGTGCCGTGCTTTTACCCGATTGTCGGCAGCGTCACCGTCTGAATTGGTGCAGGGTCTTATTGACGAGTTGTATGATTTTCATCAAAGTGATGTATTCTACGACGACATCAGTCTGGTCGCCATGCGGGTGGGAGAATAAGAATATTACTCTTTTACACCCACAATAATCGTCAAAATAAACAAGAGGAGCTGCAATGGAAAAAGTAACCTTACCAGTCACCGGCATGAAGTGTGATGCCTGTGAAAATCTGATTCATGATGCTGTGATGGAGAAAGAAGGCGTGGTTTCCGTCAAGGCCGATCATCAAGCCAAGACCGTAGAAATTGAATACGATGAAACCAAGGCTAATCTGGATGAGCTGAAGCAGACGATTGTCGATCAAGGATTTAAAGTGGTTGGCTTCGGCGAAGAATCTTTCGTTGACAAGCTGAAAGCATTTTTCCAAACCTTGCTGCAGTTTTTCAAAAGCTAAGTGAAAGGTCATTGGCGCTGCATGAGCCAAATCAAGCTAAAATGTGCGTTCCGAGAAATACTCCAGTTGTTGCGTAGGTCGGTGATTGCCCTTTTCTAGCCGGCTTTGGGGGGCTCTGAATAAATCAGAGTCTCCTTAGTTTTCGCCCAACAAAAAACCTTGAACCCTGTGCGACAATATGCCGCACAGGGTTTAAAGTAGTAAGAATTATAATGGTTTAAAGTTGTTAGGACTTTTTTCTTCCGGAAAAGGTCGAAATATAACGATAAAGTTTTAAGCGAAGTGCCTATGGTTATGCGTCAAGTAACATTTCGCGCCAAGGGTATGCATTGCACCAGTTGCGAAAAAGTCATCGAACTGGCGTTGAGCAAACTGCCTGGCGTGGAAAAAGTGAGGTCTAATTATGCCTCCGAAGTGGTTAAAGTCAGCTTTGATCCTTCTAAAATCCCGCTTTCCCAGATTTTCGATACAGTTGAAGCGAAGGGCTACCATTGCTCTTTGATTGATGCCGCGGCCCAGCGCAAGCAAGCGTTCAACCGCGTTTTAGGGGCGGTTTTAGGGGTCATTGGCATCTTATTGATCCTCTACGGCGGTTCCCGCTTTATTCACCGTTTTGATTTGCCTGAAATTAACCTCCAGCTCAGCTACGGATTGCTGTTTCTTGTCGGGTTGCTGACCGGATTCCATTGCGTTGGCATGTGCGGCGGCTTTGTCGTCAGCTATACTGCCAAGGGCGCCCAATTGGGGCAAAAGACCTATTGGCTGCATTTCCAGTATGGCCTGGGAAAAGTCTTGTCTTATACCTTAATCGGGGCGGGATTTGGGCTTTTGGGAGCGGTTATCAGTTTTACTCCGGTAATTCGGGGAATTGCCGCCATTCTTGCAGGGGGCTTCCTGATTCTGTACGGTTTTAACATGCTCCACGTGTTTTCGTCCGTCCGCATTGGCTTTACCATGCCCCGGTTCCTGGCGCGTTTCGTTCGCGAAGAAACCAATAAAACCACTCATCCCTTCGTGATTGGTTTGTTGAATGGGTTGATGATTGCTTGTGGACCGCTGCAGGCCATGTATGTCATGGCGGCGGGGACAGGCAGTGCGCTGGAAGGCGCGAAATTGCTATTTATTTTCGGACTGGGCACCTTGCCATTGATGTTTGGCTTTGGCTTTCTGACAAGCCTGATTTCACACCGCATGACCCATAAGATTCTTAACGCCTCTGGCATCCTGGTGATCAGCTTGGGATTGATTATGCTCAACCGGGGGCTGGCCATGACTGGCACCGGTTATGATTTCCATACCTTGATGCAGCGGAAAGTGTTATCCCAGCGCCAAGTTCAACCGGCCCAGCCTTCTAGAAAAGAGGATTTTCAGACCATCCACATGAAAGTCAAGGCCAGCGGCTACGAACCCAACCGGTTTGTCCTCAAAAAAGGCGTACCGGTAAAATGGGAAATCGAAGGCAAAGAGCTTACTGGCTGTAACCGCGTGATTCTGGTCCCTGATTTGGGATTGGAAATTGAACTCAAACCCGGCAAGCAAATCATCGAATTTACCCCGGAAAAGCCGGGAACGATTGCCTGGAGTTGTTGGATGGGAATGCTCCACGGCACTTTTGTTGTGACTGACAATGGCAACGCGAAAACCGCCGAAAACGTTATCCAACCCTGGATACGGCGTGGGCGGGTGCGAAGTTCCGCCGAGACGTTGAAACGCTGTAAGCAATGCCAGTAAAGGCGGGTATCTTACCACCTGTTAATTAGCTTTGCCGGGGGCGGGGAAGGGTCTGCCGGACCGAGATTCGTCCGTAAATTTAGGCCCGGAGCGGCCATCCATGGCCGCTGACAGCCCCTTCCCCGCCCTCTCCGCCTGAACTGACAGGTGAGAAGGGTGGATAGTGTTTCGTTTGATTTACGTTGCTGTTTGCGTGAGAATTGATGAATTAAATCCCCAAGGAGCAAAACGCTTTTGGGAATACGTCAAGAAAATAACGACTACAGAAATATAGAGGGCGAGAGTATGGTGGCAGCAGTCGATCAAGAAACCCACCGGGAAGAAGAACACGCCATTCGCCTGTCGATTATCGGCATGCGTTGCGCCGGTTGCGTGAAGACCGTGGAAAATGCGCTTAAAGGGGTGTCCGGGGTCAAGGCAGTCAATGTCAATTTTGCCGATCACTCGGCAGTCGTGGAAGGCGAAGCTGACCCTGAAGTTTTGCGCGCCGCCTTGCAAGAGGTGGGGTATGACGCCGCCGTGATGGAGAGCTTTGAGGATCTGGAAGCGCAGGAAGAAATGGAAGAGGAACGCTACCGTTCCTTGCTGCGCAAATCCGCGGTTGCGGCCGCCTGGGGCGTGCCTTTGATGATCGGCGGCTGGCTTGATTGGTGGCCGGCCATCGGCACCCCGGCGGGGACGGATTTCTGGGCCATTGTGTCTTTAATTACCTTTGGCGTTATGTATTACTCCGGCGGGCATTTTTTCAGTGGCGCGGTGAAAAGCCTGCGCGGCGGTTCCGCCAACATGGATACCCTGATCGCCATGGGTACCGGTTCGGCCTGGCTCTATTCCACCATTGTGGTGGATTATGCCAATGTCTTGCCGCCGGAGGCGACCCACCCCTATTTTGAAGCAGCCGTCATTATCATTGCCTTTGTGACCTTGGGTGGGGCGCTGGAAACCCGCGCCCGGGGCAAGGCTTCATCAGCAATACGCAAATTGATCGGTCTGCAGCCCCGAACTGCCCGCGTGGTGCGTAATGGCAAGGAAATTGATGTTCCCATTGAGCAAGTCGGTGTCGATGAGATTCTTAGGGTACGGCCGGGAGAAAAGATTCCTGTGGACGGCGTCATCATTGAAGGCCATTCCAGCGTCGATGAATCCATGATTACCGGGGAATCGATTCCCGTGGAAAAAACCATTGGCGATGAGGTGATTGGCGGCACCTTGAACCAGCGCGGCACTTTCTTGATGAAAGCTACCCGTATTGGTAAAGATACGGTATTGGCCCATATCATCGATTCTGTCCGTCAGGCGCAAAGCAGCAAGCCTGAAATCGGCCGGATGGTGGACCAAATCGCCGCTGTTTTTGTACCCGTAGTGGTAGGAATCGCGGTGTTCACCTTTTTTGTGTGGTGGGCATTCGGCCCAGAGCCTTCGCTGGGATACGCTTTTGTCACTTCCATGACGGTGCTTGTTATCGCCTGCCCCTGTGCCTTGGGATTGGCGACGCCTATTTCCATTATGGTAGCGGTTGGCCGGGCCGCGCAAAGCGGCATTTTGATCCGCAATGGCGATGCCTTCCAGACCGCCGGCCAAGTGACGACTATTGTGTTGGATAAAACCGGCACTGTCACCGAAGGCAAGCCTAAAGTGACTGCCGTCGACCCATCATCCGGCTGGACGGAAGACCTGGTCTTGCAATTGGCCGCCAGCGTCGAGGCCGGTTCCGAACATCCCCTCGCCGGGGCCATTGTTGCCGAGGCTGCGGAACGAGGTTACGAACTGCGGCCTGTTGCGGGCTTTGAATCTGTCACCGGTAAGGGGGTGCGGGCCAAACTGGATGGTCAGCGGGTGTTGTTCGGGAACGCGGCATTGATGGAATCTGAAGGCATCGATTGCAGCGATATCATCAAACTACTCGACCACTACGCCAATCAAGGCCAAACCCCGATGATTCTGGCGGTGGAAAAGAAAGTGGCCGGCATCATTGCTGTCGCCGATACCATCAAACCCGATTCCAAGGAAGCCATCCGTCAATTGAAGGCAATGGGTGTCAAAGTTTGGATGGTAACGGGAGACAACGAGAAGACCGCCCGTGCCATCGCCAAGGAAGCCGGTATTGATGAAGTCCGCGCGCAAGTGCTGCCCGAGGATAAGGCCAAAGTCGTCAAGGAACTGCAAGCCAAAGGAGAAGTTGTGGCGATGGTGGGTGATGGCATTAACGATGCCCCGGCCCTGGCGCAAGCCAACGTCGGTTTTGCCATTGGCACGGGAACGGATATCGCCATTGAAAGCGGTGATATCGTCATTATGCAAGGTTCCTTGTTGAAGGTGCCGGAAACCATGAAGCTATCGCGGGCCACGGTGCGCAATATCAAGCAAAATCTGCTGGGCGCGTTTATTTACAACATTTCCGCCATACCGGTGGCTGCCGGGTTGCTATATCCCTTCTTCGGCATCCTGCTCAACCCGATGATCGCCGGCGCGGCCATGGCCTTGTCGTCTGTCACCGTGGTAACCAACGCCAACCGCTTGCGGTATATCAAATTGGGCTAGAAGAACTGATATGTTCAATTAATAAAGCCCGCAATTGCGGGCTTTATTAATGAGAGCGGGTGGGATTCTACCTACTTCCTTAACTGCTTGATTTCTTCCTTAGCAGGATAATCAGCGCCAATACTGATAATAAAACTGGCGGCATCTTCAATACTCATGCTGGACTTGACCACTTTCGATTCGTGAACGAGCACCGTAAAACCTGAAGTGGGATTGGGAGAGGTGGGTACAAAAAGAATGTACATATCTTCGACTTTATTCGTAACGTAAGCTGGCACCCATACATCTTCTTTTGGATATTCCACATAGACAACCTCCCTTTTAACCAGCTCCTCCTCGCCGGCGAACATCAACACAATTTTCTTGGTGACCCGGTAAATCGTGTTCAAAAACGGGATTTTTTCAATGATGTAATCGAAAGCGGAAATGATGATGGATTGGCGGTATTTGGTAATGGAATAGCCAATGTAGGTCAAAAGCGCGATGGTCAGTAGCAGAATGGTGGTGGTAAATGAATAGCTGGCCGAATGCCCATACAAGCTGACAATAATGTCCGTCAGCAGATTCTTGGTAAACAGGACGATTTGTATGGTCAAGGCGAGCGGGATGACCGCCAAAACACCGAGCAGGAAATATTTGAACAATTGTTTGATGTATTGCATTGGCTTCTCTTGGGTTTTTATGATTTGTAAGATTATTTTATAGGGTTGGGCTGGGGCATGCCACGGTCCTGCTGGACAGTCCAGCGGGAATGGTATAGATTCTAATCCTATGGCAAAGCGTTATCTCAAAATGAAACAAATCACCCTGTCCCTGATCTTGCTTTCAGTCAGCATGGTTTCCATCCCCGTCAATGCCCAGCAGGATCGTATCGATGCCTACGATGCGGCTTTTACCCTCCTGGATGTTTTGGTTTACCGGCCGGTGGGCATCGTCGCGACCATTGCGGGTACCGGACTATTTACCGCCATGATCCCCCTCACCGCCATCGCCCAGATCGCCCCACCCCACGATGCTTTTGCCAAGACGGCCAATATTTTGATCGACGGTCCCGCCAGATACACTTTCCGCCGCCCGGTGGGTGATAGCTCCTTGGCACGATATTAAACTCTAATAAAGTTTTCATTCTTTTCTCCATTAAGCAGTACCTAACCCAAAAAACACCGTTAGAACCTTTTGTATATTTATCCTGGGCAAAAAAATCCCGCCCTGAAAAGGCGGGATAGAATGGGAGCTATACCCAATAAGGAGGGTAGTGTGTTCAGGAGGTCTGTCATGAACACTTGTTTCCTTAGACTGAGCACCGGGGAAAAGTTCCTGCAATTATTTCTAAAATGTGTATAAACTGCCCGGGATTCGACAGGCAAAGCGGCTGTAGTAATCTGTCCGTGTTAAACTGACTTTTTTGGTTGGTTATTTCTGATTTCTGATGTTACACCTGCTACTGTCCATCTGCCTGATGACAATTCCGGCATTAGCAGTGGCGGAGGAGATGAAAATGCCTCAGCAAGTCTCTGTTTCTCCCCCGGAAGTGACTTATTCCAAGAAGCTGCAACAACAGTTGATTTCCGCCCTCAAGGCCAAGGGGCAGAACTACAAACCGCGCACCCGCCACCTGTATCCTGACGGTTCCCCGAAATACATCAATCGCCTGATTCTCGAAGATTCTCCCTACTTGCTCCAACATGCCCACAATCCGGTGGATTGGCATCCCTGGGGCAAGGAAGCCTTCGACCAGGCCCTGCGGGAAAACAAGCCGGTATTCCTTTCTATCGGTTATGCCACCTGTCATTGGTGCCACGTGATGGAGGAGGAGAGTTTTGACAATCCCGATATTGCCGGGATTTTGAACAAATACTTTATTCCCATCAAAGTGGACCGGGAGCGCCGGCCGGATGTGGACGCCACTTATATGAATGCGGTGATGCTGGTGACCGGGCACGGTGGCTGGCCTTTGTCGGCGTTTTTGACCCCGGAAGGCAAATTGTTTTACGGCGCCACCTATTTCCCGCCCCAGCAGTTCAAACAGCTTGTATTACGCATAGCCGATGCCTGGCAAAAACAACGGGCCGAGATTGAAGCCCAGGCACAGGAAATCACTCAGGCGGTGGAGAAAATGAACGCCGCGGGTCAAGAGGCGGGGGAAGTTGATGCCGAACTGGCCAGGCAGGCCATTCAGGAGATTCTTAGCCATTTTGATCCGGTGCACGGCGGTTTTGGCGATGCCCCCAAATTCCCCAATGAGCCCTGGCTGACGCTGTTGGCGGATGAAGCTTGGCGCAGCCGTGACCCGAAGGGGATGAAAGTCTTCACCCAGACCCTGGATGCCATGGCCCGGGGCGGGATTTATGACCAGATTGGCGGCGGCTTTCACCGTTATGCCACCGATGCCGCCTGGCTGGTGCCCCATTTCGAAAAAATGCTCTACAACCAGGCCCAATTGGGCTTGCTTTATACCCAGGCCTATCTTGTGACCGGGAACCGTTTCTTTGAGCGGATTGCCCGGCAGACTTTCGATTACGTATTGCGGGAAATGACCGCCCCCGAAGGCGGGTTTTATTCCGCCACCGATGCCGACAGTGAAGGGGAAGAGGGCAAGTTTTTCGTCTGGACTCCGGCGCAAATCAAGGCGGTTCTATCCCCCGGGGATGCTGCATTGGCCATCGAAATATACGGAGTGACCGAACGGGGAAATTTCGAAGGCAAGAACATTCTCCATCTGCCCCAGCCTCTCGAGGCTTTTGCCTGCAGCAAAGGGATGAAAGAAGCTGATCTTTTGGACAGGCTGGAAACCATCCGCCAGAAGCTCTATCAAGCCCGGGCCAAGCGGGTACCGCCGCTGCGCGACGACAAGATCGTCACCGCCTGGAATGGGATGATGATTGCTTCATTGGCCGATGCCGGGCGGTTATTATCCGAACCCCGTTATTTGCAAGCGGCGCAAAAGGCGGCGGAATTTCTATGGCAACATCATCAGCGGGATGGCCGTCTCTTGCGCTCTTCTTTGGAGAGCCGGGCCAGCGGGGATGCCATGCAAGAGGATTATGCCTGGTTGGCATTGGGCTTTCTGACGCTATACGATGCCGATGCCGGTGACCTCTGGCTGCAGCGGGCGCAAACCCTGACCCGGACCCTGTTGACCGATTACTGGGATGAGAAAGCGGGCGCCTTTTATATGAATCGAACCAGCGCCGAGCCGTTGATGGTACGACCCATGGATACTTATGATAACGCGGTTCCCTCGGGAAATGCCGTCGCTGCCCGGTTACTGGCTCGGTTGTTAAAACGTTCTCCCCAGCTTTTGTATGAAACCCGGTTTAACCGCTTGCGGGCCGCATTGTCCGGGCAAATCCGGCGCAGCCCCGCGGGCATGGCAAATTTCCTGCTGGCGGTACGTGAGTATGAACTGGGAGAAACGGGGCCCTTGCAATATCTTGCCCAGGGGAATGCCAAAGCTGCCGTGAAATGGCAAAATGCGGCATTGACGGTAGAAATTACGCTCAAGCCTGGTTGGCATATCAATGCCTATGAGGCGGCAGACAGCGATCTGATTCCCACGACTTTGAAGGTTGCTTCCCCCGGCGGCTGGCAGTTACATGATATTCATTTTCCGGCGCCACAAATGAAAAGTTTCGGCTTCACCCAAAAGCCGCTGGCGGTGTATGAAGGCAAAGTGGTAATTTCTGCTTCCCTAGTGCCAGGTAAAGGGCCATTATCTCTCCAATTGAACCTGCAAGCTTGCAACAGTCAGCATTGTCTGGCGCCCGAGCAGGCAATGCTGCAGGTACCGATAATCAGCAGTCCCTGACTTTCATTCGTTGGGGCAAGTGAAAGGAGAACCTGATGAAACAGCGATCCCTGGCCCTGTTAAACGAAGACTTCAATCAAAACGCCCCGAACCGGTTGTGTGTCGCCGTGAGCGACTTGCATTTGACCGATGGCAGTGTGGGTACGCAAAGCTTGCCGCCAGCGGTTTGGGAGCGATTTTTTGACAATATCCGCGAGCGCTGTCAACGGGAGAAAGTTAAGGAATTTATCCTGGTGCTCGATGGCGATGTCATCGACCTGATTCGCAGTAGCCGCTGGGCGGAAGCCGATGTCTACCCCTGGCAGCGGGAACACCCCGAGTTTGCGGAGATCGTTTTAAACATCACCGAAGAGATTATTGGTCTGCACGAGCCGTTTTTCCAACTATTGCAAGGCTTGCCCGAATTTCTCAAGCCCGCCGGGGTTGAACAAGCCCAGGTGATTGTTTTACTGGGCAATCACGACAAGGAAATCATGGCGGTCCCCAAGGCGCTGGCATATTTCTACGAGCATGGCCTAGGCACGTTGCCTGAAAAATTGCCCGCCGATTACCGGCGCTGGATTGGGGAAATGTACTTCGGCGACTCGAATTATTTCGCCGATCCCAAGACCGTTCCCTACTTGCCTTTTTATTATGGCGACCGGGGTTTCCGTTTTTTTACCACCCACGGTCAGTGGCGCGATGCCGACAATTCCCACGCCATTGCTCCCGCAGATGGCAAGCCCGGCTGGTCGGCGGATGAGGGTTGGCAGCCGGAGGTTTGGCAGCAAATGGGATTCAAACCCTTCATCGATCCCTGCTTCGGGGATACCGTGGCCGCCGGGGTGCTGTCCACTTTTATCTACCAAGCCAAGCACAAGCTGCGCCAGGCGGGATACCGGGAACCGCGCTTGCACCGGATTCTCGACGAACTGGATTTATACCGGCCTACCTATCTGGCGGTTACCCGGATTCTGCAGGAAACCGAGCGCTTGAAAACCCTCCGTTCCGCGGATATCTCCATTGCCAAGGTGCTGGAAGATTGTTTGTTCGATTGTGTCATGCGCTGGCTCAATTGGGATTTTACCTTCGCCAGTTCCCCGATGCGCCGCAAGGCGGGATTATTTTTGGCGAAACATTGGCTCAAGTGGATGAAGATTCTGGGCCGGGGTTTTGAAATCAGCGCTATCGCCGGAATGATGCGGGTGATGGCGGGCGTCACCCGCTGGAATCATTATCTGCGCGCCAGCGAACCATTGCCGTCGTTATTGGCCATGCCCACCTTCCGGCCGGAATACCGGCAGTATGGATTCAGGATTCACGGCGAGGGTCATACCCATGTCCCCCTGCAGGAAGAAGTCAATTTAGAGAATAAAGCCAATTATACTTATGTGAATTTTGGAACCTGGCGCGACCGGATTGTCCAAAAGAAACCCGAAGGCTATCGCCGCCGCAGCGTGATGCGGGCGTTTTATATTTTTGATTGGGCGCCTGTGAATGGCGGCGAGCGAACCTTGACCTATTTCGTCCGCGATGCTTTGGTCTGGGGAGACCATCTGGACCAGATTGACCGCGCGGAAATGAAGGAAACCACAGAACCAGAGGAGCTTTTGTGACCGAAGAATCAATCAACCATTCCGCTTCCCGCATTGGCTTTGTCAGCCTGGGTTGTCCCAAGGCGCTGGTGGATAGCGAGCGGATCATGACCCGGCTGTGGGCGGAAGGCTATCAACTGGTGCCCAGTTATGACGAGGCGGATTTGGTGGTGGTCAATACCTGCGGCTTTATCGAGGAAGCGGTGGCGGAATCCCTGGAAGCCATCGGCGAGGCGCTGGATGAAAACGGCAAGGTCATCGTCACCGGCTGCCTGGGGGAAAGATCGGACACGATCCGGCAGCGTTTCCCCAAGGTGCTGGACATCACCGGCGCCCACGATTACGAAGGGGTGATGAACGCAGTGCATCAGCACTTGCCCCCAGCCCACGATCCCTATACCAGCCTGGTGCCGCCCCAGGGAATCAAGCTCACGCCGCGCCATTACGCCTATCTGAAAATCTCCGAGGGCTGCAATCATCGCTGCAGCTTTTGCATCATCCCTTCCATGCGCGGAGATCTGGTCAGCCGGCCCATCGGAGAGGTGCTGCGGGAGGCGGAGAAGCTGGTCCTGGCCGGGGTGAGAGAGCTGTTGGTCATCGCCCAGGACACCAGCGCTTATGGCGTGGATATCCGCTATCGACCAGACCGCTGGCGCGACCGTTCCTGGCGCACCCATCTAACCGACCTGGCGAAAGGATTGGGCGAACTTGGCGTCTGGGTGCGGATGCACTATGTCTATCCCTATCCCCACGTGGATGAAATCATACCGCTGATGGCGGAAGGGAAGATCCTTCCCTATCTGGACATTCCCCTGCAACACGCCAGCCCCCGAATCCTAAAGCTAATGAAACGCCCCGCCAATTCGGTCAACACGCTGGAGCGAATTCGCGCCTGGCGGCGGATTTGCCCCGAACTGACTTTACGCAGTACGTTTATCGTGGGCTTTCCTGGAGAGACAGAGGAAGAATTCGAAACCTTGCTGGATTTCCTGCGGGAAGTGCGGTTCGACCGGGTCGGCGCTTTCAAATATTCGCCGGTGGCAGGGGTGGCGGCCAATCATTTGCCAGATCCGGTGGCGGATGAAGTCAAGGAAGAACGGCTGGAAAGATTAATGGCAGTGCAGGCCGAAATCAGCGCTGCCCGGTTAAAAGAGAAAATCGGCCGCAGGGAGAAAGTCATCATCGACGCCGTCACCGAAGAAGGCGCCATCGCCAGAACCCGTGGCGATGCGCCGGAAATAGACGGGGTCGTCAATTTAGAAGATGCAAACGGCATGCGGGAAGGGCAATTTGTCACGGTGGAAATCATTGATTCAGATGCTCATGATCTTTGGGGTCTGTGTGTTGAGTAATAGATAAGGAAATGACGACACCAATTTACGCTCAATCAGCCACCGATCCACCGTTTCCTTCGTTGTGCCAGAAGGGCTCTCAGGCCAGGAAGGAAATCCTCGGAATCCACGACGCAGCGTGTCATCCAGTAGGCTTGGTCCGCGGCAGTTCCCTTGATGCGAACCCCGGTGCGCAAAATTTGTCCCAGCAGGCCGGGTCTGGTTCGATGGAGGTCAATCAGATCCACAGGGCGTCCAAGTGCCTCAGCCAGACTATCCACCAGTGCGAAACGTTCCTTGGGAAGCAGGGGGCTGCCGGCATCCACCGCCAGGTCAAGATCGCTTTCCGGCCGTCCTTTGCCCTCAGCCAGTGAACCGAACACCAGCGCCAAGCGGATTTCCGGATATGTTGCCAGAATGCGCTGAAGGATTCTCAGGGTTTCTTCGTTCAGTTTTGACTTTTGCGGTACCATATTTCCATAACTGTTAGCATACGGATGGTTTCAGCCCAGCGCAAATTTCTGGGGGAATAACAGCAACTTCTCTCGCAGCTTGGTTACAAAAGAAAATTTGCCGCAGGGTAAAAATCATTTTTGTGTTCATTCACGTCTATTGGCGGTTCAAAATTACCTGGAGGAACAAGCATGACCATTTCACTGCCACTGGAAAAAATGACCATCGAAGAAAAACTTCAGGTGATGGAGGTTATTTGGGAGGACCTTTGCCAACATGCGGATGAGCTGGAGCCACCGGCATGGCATGGCATACTACTGGAGGCCTTGGAAGATGCAATTGAACAAGGGGAGGAAAGTTTTGATGACTGGGAGAAGGTAAAACGCAGAATTCGTAATTCCCTTGCATGAGAATCAAGCTTTCCTCGACTGCCGAACAACAATTACTCTCAGGCTACCACTTTTATGAGGGTCAGTCCGAAGGTCTCGGTGATTATTTTCTCAACTCGCTGATGGCTGATATCGATTCTTTGCAAATTTATGCTGGAGTGCATGCGATTCACTTTGGCAAATACCATCGCCTTTTGGCCAAACGTTTTCCCTATTCGATTTATTACCGGATTGAGAATGGAAATGTGCTTGTCTTTGCTGTTCTTGATAACCGTAGAAACCCTGAATGGATCAAAGACCAGCTTCGGGCAGACAATAACGAGCAGTAAATAAAGCTCCAGTAAACACAAATGTCTTATGCCGTTAGTTAAGCACCTTCTCTTTTGTAAAGCCGCTGACAATTTCTTTTGTAATCTGGCATAGGTTTTTCTTCCGCAAAGGGTCCAAGCTTTAAACGCCGTAATTCTTCCGTCACGAGTTTTTGAAAATGGGAATTCCGGTAAGCAATCAAAAACATCAAGGCAAAATAGCCATAAGGCAGATGCGGTCCGCCTGGGATATGCTTTAATTGATGGTAAGGCACCTGGGGTTGGCAGTGATGGTGGGCGTGGCGCGCCAGGTTGAGGAGCATGAAATGGGAGCACCAGGCATTGGTATGCCAGGCGTCATGCGGGCCGGGCTTGGTTCCAGAGCGGCAAAGCCCCCAATGCTGAATGTAATTGACCGCTTCCAGATTACGGATGGCCATCCACGTTTGCACTCCAAACGCCAGCAAAGCAGCGCCTCCAAAAAAAATGGCAATACTGAGCAGCAGCAAGACTTCCATCACACACCCCTGTAGTACCCGGTACTGAAAATATTTGCTGCTGAAAAGTGTGTTGAGCTGTAGCTGCTGATTTTCCAGCAACCAGGCACTCTTGAATTGCCCTGAAAGCGTGCGCCGCCAATAAGCGTCATAGGTTTCGCCAAAACGGGCGGTTGCGGGATCGTCGGGCTTGCCCACCCGGTAATGATGGCCGCGCAGGTGTTCGGTATAAAAGTGCTCGTAACAACACAAAACCAGCAGCAATCGTCCCAACCCCCGCCATAAGGACTGTTTTCGATGAATCATTTCATGGGCCACCAGGATGCCTGAAAGGGTGGCATTGCTTCCGAGCAGAAACTTGACCGCCAATAAGTCCGCCAGGGTATTAGCCAGGGATGAAGGTGTATCCCACTGCCATTGCCGGGCTAGGAAAAGCAGCAAGAGGGTATTGGTAACGAATAATAGAGCAAGCAAAATCAGCAGCAGGGAAAAACCGCGATTACCAGTAGTTTCAGCGTTTATATTGGTGGTTTCAACATTGAAGTAGTCCAACAGAACCGGCAACGCCATGGGCATAATCCACAACAAACTCTGCCACCACAGGTGCGGGCCGGTGAGGAGAAAGCCCAACGACCAGCCGGGCGTCCATAACGAAGCAAGGTAACCTGCCTGGAAATGGCGAAACCGGCCATTCATTTTTTCAGCCGGAACAAGGCCGAAATGTCTTCCTCGCCAAAACCTTGATCCATCAGCCGCTGGTAATCTTTCAGCGTTTGCAGGGCAAGCGGAAGCGGTATCCCGGCCTGTTCCGCCATCTGTTGGCAGATCTTTAAATCCTTGTGATGCAGGGCGAGCTTGAAGCCCGGCTCGAACCGGTGGCGGATCATGGTGGGCCCGCGTTTTTCCAGGAACCAATTGCCAGCCGCGCCGCCTGAGACCACATCAATGACTTTGTCCATATCCAGCCCCAAGGTCATGCCAAAAGCCAAGGCTTCGGTCACGGCCTGGTTGATCCCGGCACATAGAATCTGGTTGACGACTTTGGTGGCCTGGCCGCTGCCCACATCCCCCATGTGCTCAATCCGTTGGCCGATGGCCTGGAGGGCTGGCATGGCTTTATCCAGCGCTTGCCTGGAACCGCCGACCATGACCGAAAGGGTGCCGGCCCGGGCACCTTCGACGCCGCCGGAAACGGGGGCATCGAGAAAGTCGGCGCCTTGGGTTTTGACTTTTTCCGCCGCTTCACGGGCCGTTTCTATGCTCACGGTGGAATGGTCGATGACTACGGCGCCGGGTTGCAGTCCAGGCAGTAGTATCTCAATAACTTCCAGAACGTCTTGGTCGCGGGAAACACAAATGGCGATGATATTGCAACTTTTGGCCAGTGCCTCCGGGGATTCCGCGGCTTGGATGTTCAAGGCTGCCGCCAGGCTTTCCGCCTTGTTGCTGGTCCGGTTCCAGACGCTGGTGAGTAATCCCTGTTTGGCAAGGTTATGGGCCATGGGCGCGCCCATGGCGCCCAGTCCGATCATGCCGGCGGTGATGGTCATGCGGTTATTCCTCCAAATAGGTGTAACCATTGAGGGCCGAGATTAATTCATTTTCGAAAGCCTTGCGCTGATTGCCGGGCAAGTCCGCTTCCGCCAGTTTTTTCCGATAATGCTGTTGCAGGTTTTCCGGTGATAAATGGACATAGCGCAGCAGGTCGGCGGCGTGGTCGCCGCGCCGGGGTTCGGTCAGCCGCCAGTCGCCGTCGCCGTCCAATGTCACATTGACCGAGTGGGTATCGCCAAACAGATTGTGCATATCGCCGAGAATTTCTTGATATGCCCCCACCATGAAAAAACCGATCAGATATTCCTCGCCAGGTTCAATGTCGTGGATGGGCAAGGTGGATTCGATACTTTGATGGTCCACATAATGTTGCAGGCTACCATCGGAATCACAGGTGAGATCCATGATCCTGCCGCGTCGGGTTGGACGTTGATTTAACCGTTGCAAGGGAAGCACCGGGAAAATCTGGTTGATGGCCCAGGCGTCGGGCATGGATTGAAACAGCGAGAAATTACAGAAAATCTTGTCCGCGAGCCGGTCGTTGAGTTCATCCAGCAGTTCCCGGTGGGCGCGCAGGCGAATATCAAGGCGGCTGCGGACTTGCTGGCAAATGACGGTGTTGAGACATTCGGCTTCCGCCAGTTGGGACAAAGACAATTTTCCCTGGGAGAACATGGCGCGGGCTTCGCGCAAATCAAACTGGGCGTCGTGAAAGGTGCTCAATAAGCCGTCTTTATCGAGACGTTCCAGGGCCCTGCGTAAATCGGACAGAATGGGAGAGGGGGTTGATTCACTGGCCGGGGGATCGGCGACGGCTTGCTCCACCTCGATGACATGGGTAATCAATACCGCATGGTGAGCGGTGAGGGCGCGGCCGGATTCGGTAATGATGCCAGGATGGGGTTGACCGGTTTCCGCGCACGCTTCGGAGAATGCGCGCACAATGCTGTGGGCGTATTCTTCCAATGAATAGTTGATGGAGCAGAAACTATCGGAATGGGTGCCTTCATAATCCACGCCAAGCCCGCCGCCGGCATCCACCATGTGGATGGGAGCGCCCAGTTGCCGAAGTTCCGTGTAATAGCGCCCCGCCTCGCGCAGGGCAATTTTTAGGGCGTTGATGTCGGTGACTTGGGAGCCCACATGAAAATGCATGAGCTGGAGCCAATCCAGATGCCCCTGGCCCTTCAAAAGTTGAACCATGGAAAGCGCATCGGCGGGCATCAGGCCGAATTTGGCTTTCTCTCCGCCGCTGTTTTGCCATTTGCCGCTGGTGACCGATGTCAGGCGGATGCGTATGCCCAGTTGCGGCGGAATTTGCAGGGTTTCGGCCTGTTGGAGAATCAGATTCAGTTCAGACAGTTTTTCCACCACGATAAAAACATTCAACCCCAGCCGCTGGCCGATGAGCGCCAAGCGAATATAGGCGGCGTCTTTGTAGCCATTACAGATAATCGTGGCAGGTTTGGGCGCCAAAGCCAGCAGCGCCAACAGTTCCGGCTTGCTCCCCGCTTCCAGTCCGATTCTGGGGACGGGGCTGTGAAGAATGGCTTCCACCACGCTGCGTTGCTGATTGACTTTGATGGGATAGACGGGCGTGTATTCTCCTTGATAGTGATAATCGTTCCTGGCTTTTGCAAAGGCTTCCGATAAATGCATTACCCGGTCGTGGAGAATATCGGTAAAGCGGACCAGAACCGGCAGCGCCAAGCCTTCTTGCTTTATTTGTTGCACCACTTCGATCAAATCCACTTCTCCCAAGTCAGGGTGACGGCGGGGATGGGCAATCAAATGGCCTTGCCCGGAAATGGCAAAATAGCCGTCGCCCCAATGGGGAATCGCATAGGTTTGATAAGCGTCGTGGCGGGTCCAGGACATAGAAGCGGGCACGTATAAAAAGTCCATATTATAATAAGCGGCGCACAATGATGAGGCTATTATGAGTAAAGAAATCGTTTTGACCGGGATCACCACCACGGGCACCCCGCACTTGGGAAATTATGTGGGTGCCATTCGGCCCGCCATTGAAGCCAGCAAGAATGAGCATGTCTGGCCCTTCTATTTTCTGGCGGACTACCATGCCTTGATTAAATGCCAGGAGCCCGAGCGGATTAAACAATCCACCTTGGAAATTGCCGCCACCTGGCTGGCGTTGGGGCTGGATACGGACAACGCCGTGTTTTACCGGCAATCGGATGTGCCGGAGATCACCGAGCTGACCTGGATCATCAGTTGCGTCACGGCCAAGGGCCTGATGAACCGCGCCCATGCCTATAAGGCGGCGGTGGCCGAGAACATTGAGAAGGGCGAAAAAGACCCGGACAAGGGCATCACCATAGGGCTGTTTTGTTATCCCATCCTCATGGCGGCGGATATCTTGCTGTTTAAGGCCAAGAAAATTCCGGTGGGTAAAGACCAAATCCAGCATATTGAAATGGCCCGCGATATCGCCGCCCGCTTCAACCATATTTATGGCGGGCATTTTGTCCTTCCGGAGGCGGTGGTGCAGGAGGAAACCGCTGTCTTGCTGGGGCTGGACGGACGCAAGATGAGTAAAAGCTATAACAATACCATTCCCATCTTTGCCCCGGAAAAGCGCCTGCGCAAGCTGATTATGAAAATCAAAACCAATTCCCTGGAGCCCGGCGAACCCAAGGATCCAGAAACTTGTACTTTATTCAGTATTTTTCAGGCCTTTGCCTCGCCGGAGGAAGTAGAATCACTGCGCAAGCGTTATCACGAAGGCATCGCCTGGGGGGAGATGAAGCAATTTTTATTTGAATATTTGAATGCGCATTTTCAAGAAGCCAGGCAACGTTACGAGGAACTGATTCAGCATCCGGCGGAAATCGAAGCCAAACTCAAGCAAGGAGCCGCCAAGGCCCGGGAAGTGGCAGTGCCGTTTATGCGCGAGATCCGCGAAGCGGTGGGGATTGCGCCTTTGGGTTGAGGTTATGCTGTTTTGGGAAAGATTGGCCGAAAAGCGAATTGAAGAAGCCATGGCCAAGGGGGAGTTTGATCATTTGCCTGGCGCGGGCAAGCCGTTGCCGGAAGAGCCAGATATGGCAACCGTAGCCCCCAGCTTGCGCATGGTTTACCGGATTCTTAAAAATGCCGGTTATGTACCGGAGGAAGTGCAATTGCGCCGTGAGATAAGCGATATCGCCCAGCTTTTACATGACTGTACGGAAGACGAAATCCCCCCATCCATTCGTTCCCGCTGGCTATTGCTGACCCAGCGTTTGGGCGAGCTGAGAGAAGGCAATCTGCTGTTGCAGGATCAGTATCTTGCCAAGCTGGTGCGGAAAATCGAGTCCGGGCAGGCAAAAAAAGACCCGCGTGAAGCGGGTCAAAAATAGCGTCAAGTAATGGAAAGGAGGTTTAACGCTAAAGAGGAGGAGAATTAGGGACGTTAAATTATTTAGTCGCTTCTTTACGGTAGTTCTTAACGCAGAACCGAACTGAAAAAACCACCGTCCCTAAAATTGCTGCAAGTAAGACTGCTTCCAACGCTGTAATCATGGTTCAAACTCCTTTGGTTGATTTCCCATCAACATAATCATCTGGTAATAATGATAATGTTTTTTTATATATTTACAATGACCATATAATTCAATTTATTGTTCCTTTGTAGGGAATAATTTCCGCGGAATTTTTCCCATGCAGCTTTGTCTTTCAAAGTTAGGCGATGAGTTTGGGCTATCTAAACCCGTTGCCGGCTGCCGCTGGCGGTGATGTCCCGGGCGATGATGTGCGCGGTGCGCAAAGGTTCGGGAATGGTGCTGTGAATAGCGCTTTGCTGGATTACATGGGCTGCATTTGCGGTTTCTATACCTACCTTTTGTACATAAACGTCCGCTAATTTTTCCATTGGCCCCGCCTGTTCAATTAACCGCCATTTGCGCTTTCCCCCTGGGACTTTCGTCAATAACGCATTTCTGATGGCCTCGAAATCAGGCGCTTTGCGGCAAATGACCAGTACAGGCAGGTTCAATGTCCGGTAGAGCCGATGAATATCAATTACATTGAAGCCCGCTAAGGCGATGCCTTGTAACATGATGATTTGTAGATGATCCAAAAATCGCGAGGCTTCCAGCAAACGAATGATCCGATCTGTCCCATTGGCGCCATCCCGCCGGACCTTGCCGCAAAGCAGACCATCGAGGCGTGCTGCGGTAAAAACAGCGCCAACGATCAAAACATCACCGCGATGATTTTTGGCAAATGGGGCGTCATCAAAACCGACGATGTGGGAATAATTGTTCATAAAGAATGGATTAAATGCCTTGTGAATAATTCCGGCTCGTCAAAAAACAGGGCTCCGCCATTTATTCAAGCCGGGGCAGACCACCTGCCCCGGCAATCAATCCTTTATGTGCTTAAATGACGTGGCTCTGTCAAAAAAACAGACAAACAATTTTTCCTTGCCGCCTTGCAGTAAAATAGTCGGTATTCGTTTAAATGGAATAACACAAGGGAGCTTGGAATGAAATTGATACTGATTGCTTTGCTTGGCAGCGCTATTTTACCTGTTTGGGTAATGGCTGAACTACCTGTGACAGAAGTGCAAAATCCCGCGGCGGAAATAACCCGGACAGAAACCAAAGTCGCTGACGAAAAGGGTCAAGTTTCTGGCCAGCAGGAAAACCAAGCCGCTCAGCAACAAACAACACCTGAAAAAGCTGGCCAGGAAACGAGTAATAAAATCAACGGTCAGACTGCCGGGCAAAAGGAGGCGGAAGATGCGTCCACTTTAAAGGCGCAAGCAACCCCGGTCGTGGAGAAATTAAATAATTCCCTGCTGGAAGTGATGAAGCGGGCGAAGGAATTGGGTTATCAGGGAAGGTACGAATTACTGGAGCCGGTCGTCAGGGAGGTCTATGACTTTAAGGCGATTTCAAAATATGTTTTGGGCAAACACTGGGATTCTCTTGTCCCGGAGCAAAAAAAGAATTTCATCGAAAAGCTGACGCAATATGGTATCGCCGCTTATGCTTCCCAGTTCAATGATTATTCAGGGGAGCAGTTCAAAATCTTGGGGGAAGAACCCTTTCGGGGCCGATTCCGGGTGGTGAAATCCATACTCGAAGTGCCGGACGATGAAAATGTGAATTTTGTCTATATTCTTCGCAAGACCGGAGATTCCTGGAAAATCATTGATGTTCGTTACGATGGCGTCAGTGATTTGGCCTTGAAGCGGAGTCAATTTACCGAAATTTTAGGCAAAAAGGGTTTCGATGGTCTCTTGGCAAAACTGGATGAGAAGATTGCCAATTACGCCAAGGGGAAAAATAAACCGGAAAATAAGGGGTAGTTGTAGATAGAGAGTGAAATAGGAATTTCCGGTTTCTACCCATAAGTTTAACTGGCTGACTGCCTGACAAAACTCATTCCAGAGAAGGGGAACGTTGAACGCTTTATTGATGGAAAAGAGTAATCGTGAATAAACATGCCATCGTGGGATTTTCTAAGCCTGTTTCCGGATTCCGGGTCTTTCTCCCGCTCTCGCGGGAGTTTGCCCGGAATGACGGGAAGGATTAAGACCTTGAGTTAGCGGTTCCTAACCTAACCGTCATTCCCGCAAAAGTGGGAATCCAGGCATGGGGAATATGGCATCTACGTTTTGGGTCAGACGGTTCCATTTTTGAACTCTCAACTCATGCAAAAAACATAAAATCAAGTTTTGTCGGGCTTTGCCGGTCAATAAAACGGTTCGTCATAAAACATCAAAATCAACCCGATCAAGCCCATGGCGCTCATGGAGATCAGGCCAGACCAGCGGGAAGCAGGCCCAGTCAATTTTAATTCCAGCCATCGGAAAGCGGCCATGATGACGGCTAGAAGCCCCATCACCGTGTGGGTGGATTGAATCAAATATTCCGTTTTCAATTCGAACCCCGCATGGGAATGGGTAAGCAGCAGTATTCCCCCAAAAGCGCATAATACTGGAAACATATAGCGCAGGTGACTGGCGGCAGGATTTGTGCGGGCGCGGATTTCCAGCCCTCCCAGAACCAATGCGAGTAGTGTCGCTAGCCGGTGTTGAAGGATTTCCCCGTCACCGAAAGTACTCTCCCAAAAGCCCAAAGGTCCCAGCGGCCAGGCTTGGGCATCGGAACGGAAAAACAGGAATATCCCCAGGCCGATAAATCCCGCCGGCCAGTAGCGGGTCCATGGGGCATGATGGAAATAACCGATGACTGCAATGAGCGCCATCACGGTTAAAAATACGCCTGACACATTGTGATTGAAATTAGACCACTTAGAGGCGGCGATGGGCGCCTCTTTGCCGACAATAGTGGCGCGTTGGGCCTCGCCAATCAACAGCTCCTCATGGGTGGGAGATGCCAATGTGGGAACCTTGGGGCTGAACATGTGCCAGACTTCAGAAGGTGCTGCCGTCAAATGTGGAATATCGACCGCCGGCGGCTGACTGGACAGGGTGGCGGCAACGAATAAAAGGCTGACAAGAACAAAGGATTCCGCTTCAATGACATGGGGAATCGTCCGGTAGATTGCCGGATCATTTTGTCTCTGTTCTGAGCGTTTGCCGGCCAAATAATTGACTCGCGCCAGAGCGAGTGCCAATCCCAGCAGGACGACTTTCGTCAATAACAGGCTGCCGTAACCAGTGCCAATCAGGGCCGTCAGGTTGTCCACATAGTGCCAGGCCAGCATGATCCCAGTCACCAATAGTGTGGCGACCGCCGATGCTCCCAGGAATGAAAATTGACGGATGACTTTTGGCCATAGAGCCTTTAAAGCCGGGTCATGACGGATTGTCCGCCAAAACAATACCAGTTGAACCACGCCGCCAAACCAAATAGCGCCGGCAATTTGATGAATGATGGTGAAAAACATCAACATCGCCCGGTTTTCAAATCGGCCGACACCATGGGTCAACCAGGCTCCGGTCAGGGTGATCAAGGCCATGAGCATCCAGATGAAGGTCCAGTTTTGCGAATCTTCCGTTGGTTTCCGGCTTTGTATCCATCCGGCGATTCCCAAACCCAGGGCCAGCAACATGCGCAGGAGTCCTGCTCTGAATTGGGTGGTACTGATATAAGCCTCCACTGGCAAATGCCCCAAGGTTTCTTTCAGTACCCAGGCTTTGGCAAGCAATTCTATGCCATGGCTGGCGGCCAAGGCGAAGGCGCCAAGATAAAGCCATCGCAAACTGGTGCGCAGGACTGATGCCTGGCCGGGAGCCAACAGGGGCTTAAGAAGAATTCGACTCCAGATCAAGGCGCCCAATGCAAGTGAGAAGCTGATAAGTTCAAAGCCTCCCATCAAATCGTCGAGAAAATTGGCGATTCCCTCCATGCAGCTTACTCCTTGATCGAAAACCGTATGATATCTTCGGTCAAATGACCGTCGGCGGCGAAAACCTTATATTGAAGGGCGTATTCTCCTGGAGGCAGAGGAGGCAATTCAACCAGGATTTCCCCCCGTTTCTGGCCGAGCCGGAATTGAACAGGTTGTTTTAGGTCCCCCTTGGAAACCAGCTCAATGGTGGAAAGGGACGTTTCGATATCTGAATTGAAAAAAAGAGAAACTTGTGCTGGTTGATGAGCCGCAGGAGGGGTTTTTTGCAGGGTCGTATGGGTAATAACGGCATGGGCATAAGCCCGGGATCCCAATGCAAGGCTTAAAACCACTAAAAAAACAAGGGATTTGATATGCATAACAGTTTCCTCTTTGTATTTTTACCTAAATTTTGCAAGTGATTCGAGCACCGAGGCTGTCAAGCAAGGCTTTAGGCAAGGCGGCAAGCCAATTTTTGCGCAGGCGTGGCAGCGCTACTTCGAGCATAAAATTGGTGCCGCCAACGCCGCATAAAGGCTTGATTTGGCAGCCGAATGCCGAAACACTTGCAGAATTTAGGTTTCATGCAGATTTTTTTGCTTTGATGGCGTGACCTGCCAGAGTCTTCCCCAGATCCCAGATGGCGCCGGGAATTTGGTGGCAGTCCGCCAAAACCTCGTCCATGGCAGAGACAATCCACCTAGTGTCTTTATCGGTGATTATCAAAGGGGGCAGAAATTTGACCACATTCATCCCGTGCCCCGCCACCTGGCTGAGAATACGGTGACGTTTAAACAGGGGAATCGTTATCATCTGGCTAAACAGCCCCTTGTTGGCTGTTTCCAACAGATTCCAGGCGGTTTTGAGTTTGAGGCTCTTGGGTTTGCCAAATTCCATGGCCAACATCAAGCCTTTGCCCCGTACTTCCTGGAAGAATTCGTATTTTTCCACCAATTGATTCAAACCTTCTGTCAGTGCTTCACCCTGGCGGGCGGCGTTCTCGGTGAGATTTTCTTCCTCAATCACTGTCAGCGTGGCCAGTCCCGCCGCCATGGCCATATTGTTTTTGGAGAAGGTGGAACCGTGGACCACGGCCCGGTCCATGCGGTTAAAAACCTTGTCCATGATTTTACTGGTCATGGCCACCGCACCCACGGGGATGAAGCCGCCTGAGAGGGCTTTGGCCATCAGTAGCATGTCGGGTTCCACCTGCCAGTGGTCGATGGCCCAAAGTTTGCCGGTTCGCCCCAACCCGGTTTGGATTTCATCGGCGACGAAAAGTGCCCCGTAGCGGTGACAGAGACGGGCTGCTTCCGCCAAGTAATGATCGTCGGGCAGGTTAACCCCTTTGCCCTGGATGGGCTCGACAATAAATGCCGCGGTTTCTTTTTCTTGCAGGGCTTGTTCCAGGGCTTCCAAATCATTGAAAGGGATGGCGTGACAATCGGGGAGCAACGGTCCGAAACCTTGGCGGAAGATTGCTTCGCCATTCAGGGACAAGGCGCCCAGGGTTAGCCCATGAAAGGCATGCTCACAGTGGAGAATACGGCTGCGGCCTGTGGTATAGCGGGCGAATTTGATGGCCGCTTCCACCGCTTCCGCCCCGGAGTTGCAGAAAAACAGACGGGTTAAAGGCTCGGGGGTGACCTCGACCAGCTTCTCCGCCAACAGACCGCTGAGCAAAGACACGTCCATTTGCACCAAATCCGGCAAATCAGCTTCCAAGACTTCCCGCAGGGCGGATTTTACGGTTGGGTGATTGCGCCCCAGCGCGAACACGCCAAAACCACTCAAAAGATCCAGATATTCCTGCCCCTGGTCATCGTATAAATACTGGCCTTGGGCCTTGGTATAAACCCGGTCATAACCGATGGTTTTCAGCACTCGCACCATCTGGTTATTGAGGTGTTGTTCATGGAGGGAGAAATTATCCCCGCGCCGGGTATTTAAAAGTTCGCTAATGGAAAATGTCATGGCTTTAGTGTTTTTCGTCCAAAGGTTTGATGGATTCATCGGTAGCACTGGCAAAGGCCGGGAGAATGAAAAAGGTACACACCAGGGAGATGAATAACCCTATCCCGAGTAGCTTCCCCATACTGGCAATGCCGGCGTGGGAAATAAATGCCAGGCTCATAAAGCTAAACATCGTTGTCAGGGCACTGAAGAAGATGCCCCGCGAGGTGCTGGTTGTCAAGATGGAACGCTGGGGTGGCAATTGCCGCATCCGGTGAACCATGTGGATGCCATTGTCCACGCCAAGGCCGAACAACAGCGGCAGCACAATGATATTGGCGTAATTGAAGGGCAGGTGAATGATAGCCGTGACAGCGCCGGTGATTACGGTGGCCATAATCAATGGCAGCAATACCTGGAAGGTTTCCCGGGTATTCCGCAAGATAGCCAGTAGCAACACGGTTATCAGAATAATCGCGGTAGCGAATGCTTGGGTGAATGATCCAATGATTACCCGCATGGACTCAATATAAATCACGGGAAGTCCCGTGATATCAGGATAGGCTTGGCGCACTTCCCGGACAAATTCACGCACGTTACCCAGTATGTTCATATCCTGGGCTGGCAAAACATCGATACGATAAATGTCGTGTTCGCTCACCCAGCGGGCGCGTATATCTTCGGGAAGGTCTTCCACCCCAATGGGCCCGGCTTCAAGACCCTGGCGCATTTTTTCCATGACCTTGGGAAAGGTGCCAAGAATGGTAAATTCCAGATGGTTAATGCGGGTTTGGCACTGTTTTTGGGGCAGAGCCTGACATTGCTCAATCAATTGCTTGAGTGCGGTTTCCAGGCGGGTTGCTGTTTCCTCGGTTAATGCCGTGGTTGAAGTTTGTTGTAGTTTTTTTAGAAATGTCTTGAGATCGGTCAAGGAGGTTTTGCCCTTCTGAAGGGTCAGGGGTTGCTCCAATTGGGGCCCCAAGATCAGCGCCATTTCATCGATAAGCATTAATTTGTCTTCTTGATCTTGAGGAATCAGATCAAAAACAGAAACCGCGGCTTCAACGGTTGTCAGTTGTTCAAAGCGGTTTTCCAGTATCCGGGTTTCCGCTTCCCCTTCTCCCAGGGCGGTCAAGAACATGGGAGAGGTCTCTTTGGTGCGTAGCAGCTCCTTGAAGGTTTGCACCGATTCGCTGTTGGGATCGCGAAGATTGACAGGATTGAAATCGACTTCTATGCCGCACAACAGCCCCAGTGAAATCAGGGCCAGGAAAAAGGTTGCACGCCGCAAGGATAGATCATGGCGGTAGGGAAACATTGCAACAGATTCGGGCAGAAATAAGGTGCGGGGATTTTTCCAGCTAGCGGTGGGTTTCAACGGCAGCAGGGTGATCAATGCAGGCATGGCGGCCAGGGTGACAAAGACCACGATGAACATACTGGTGCCCGCAATGATACCCAGCTCCGAAATGCCCTTATAAGGGGTGGGAATGAAGGCATACAGGGCCAGGGCGGTTGTCACCGCGCATAGAAACAAAGAAGGCGAGACGGTGCGCAGGCTATGCAGCAATGCTTCTTTGGGTGAATGGTCTTCAAGCCGGTATTCCCGGTAGCGGAGTGCCAGATGGGTCGCATAATCCACGCCCATGCCTATATAGAGGACAGCAAAAGCCATGGAGATAAGATTGAGTGAACCCACCGCCAGGGCCGCAAAGCCTATCGAATAGGCAAGGCCCAATGCCAAAGTGATCAAGGTGGCAAGCGCCAATTTCCATGATCGGAAACCAAACAGCAGAGCAAGCAGGACAAGTGCCAAAGAGGCGAGTCCAGCAATTTCGGTCCCCCGGGTAATACTAAGTAGTTCTTCGTATTCCAAAACCGGTTCGCCGGTCATTTTGACTTGTACAGGGATGCCATCAATAGTGCTGACTTCTTTGATGACACTTTTCAAAGTGGTAATTGCCTTTTCCGCGGGCAGCATCAAGGAATGATCCAGGATTGGGGAAATAATCACAAAGTGCTGGGTGAAACCCACGGCGCGTTCGGGTTCAAACAGCAGTTCCTGCCAGGAAAGCAAGTAGGGCCGGTTTTCCAGGGTGGCTTCGAAAGCGCTGGCAATGCGGTTGGCGACAGGGTCCAGGGAAACTGGCAACTGTTCCTCGAAACGGAACGCCTTGGACAATAATGAAAGGAGGCTGCGCAGGCTTAATTCGTTATAAAGCTGGGCAATAAACGGCTGCGCCTGAGCCAAATCGTTGACCAGATTTTGCAAATCATCGGTTTCAAGATAGAGCAACCCGTACCTATCAAAAAAAGGATGGGTGGTTGGAAGATAAATTGAACGGAACACATCTTTATGTGGCGCCAATAACTTTTTTAGGCGGCGGGCGGCTTCTTCGCTCACTTCGGCGACGGGGGATTCCACGACCAGCAGAATCGCATCTTTGTCTTGGGGGAAGATCCGCTCCAATTGCCGGCGCTTCTTCATAAAAGGCAAGTTGGGATCCAGCATCTTGGTGGTATCCGTATCCACGACTAAATGCGTCGCCGCGTAATAAGTACTCAACCCGGCGCCCAAGGTCAGCAGCACCATCATCCAAACCGGATGGCTGATAGCCCAGCGGGAGAGATTGAGTAAAGGGCGAAGAAAAGTAGAAATCATGATGGCAAACAAAAGTTGTGGGGCAGTAATCTCCCCCCCGCGCTGGCTAGAGAGGCCCGGGCTTTGGAAAATTGATGGCCCAATGACAGTAGGTCAAAAATCTGGGTGGGATGCCGGAGTAAGTGTCTTAATAAGCAGGATACAGCAATTCCTCCGCTGTCATCCGTTGCCATCAAAACCGCCTCGGGAATGCCGCTGTTGGCATGATCGGCAACGGCTCTCAAGGTAACGAAAGGAATATTCTGTTCTTCTGCCCAGCAGGCAAGCGCAGCGCTTTCCATATCCACGGCGATAGCGCCGGTGGCTGCCTGCAAACTCTGCTTGGATGCCGGTGTGGCAACGATGTCATTACTGGCGGTCAGGGGCTGGGATAGGATGGAAAAAGCATCAGTCAGAATGTCTTGAATACGCGCCCGCCAATTCCCATCGACTGCCACGGTTTTGCCTTCCGTGGTGATGAGCTTCTCGGGCAATAACAATTGCCCTGGCTGCAGCGCATCCTTCAGCGCGGCGGCGCATCCCCAATTAAGAATGGCGTTGGCGCCTTCATCCTTTAAAGCTTGGGCCGCAGCTACTGCCCGCTGAGGCCCCATTCCCGAAATTCGGACAGAAATACCAGGCGCCAGGGATAAGGCATCGCCAATTCTGACCTTATGGCGGCAGAGAGACCGGCATTCCGCGGGTAAGGGAACGATAATGCCTAGCACAGCTCCGTACTATTGCGGTAGCGTGCCAATGCCCACAGGGGAAAGAATTTATCGTAACCGTAATATTTTAAGTAGAAAACCCTCGGGAAACCGGGCGCATTAAAATATCTATCCTTCCACAGGCCATCCTCCTGTTGGGTGCGGAGAAGGTAGTCGATGCCGCGTTTGACTGCCCCGCTTTCGGTCTCTCCGGCGGCCATCAAGCCTAATAGCGCCCACGCCGTATGGCAGGCCATGCTGGCATGGAAGCGTCCGCGAATGGACGGATCGTTTCTGTCTTCATAGCTATCGTTACTCTCACCCCAGCCGCCGTCTTCCCGTTGGATGCTCTTCAGCCAGAAGACCGCCTTTTGGATGCGGGGATCGTCTGATGGCACCCCGCAACGCTCCATGGCTATCAACACCGACCAGGTGCCGTAAATGTAATTGGTGCCCCAGCGCCCAAACCAACTGCCGTCTTCTTCCTGTTCTTTCCAGAGGTAATCCAGGCAGCGATCCACGACTTGCGCAAAGTACGGGGTTTCATCGGCGAGTTCAGTCAGGAGCATGGCGCAGCGGGCGCTGACATCCACTTCTGGCGGGTCCAGCAACGCGCCGTGATCGGCAAAAGGAATATGATTGAGATAATAATAAGTATTATCCGGATCAAAAGCGCCATAACCGCCGTTTTTCGATTGCATGCCGGCAATCCAGCGCGCGGCCCGCATCGCCGATTCGTGGTGATCCCGGCGCTCGCTTTTGAGCATGCTGCAGGCTACCGCAGCGGTATCATCCACATCGGGGTAATAGGCATTGTTGAATTGAAACGCCCAGCCGCCACCTTCCAGATGAGGCCGGTAAAAGCGCCAGTCGCCCGGTTCATCGCGTAGTTGCTTGGTGACCAGCCAATCAAGCGCTTTATTGATAGCCTTATTGATCTCTGACTTATCTTCTTTTTGCGCGCATTCCCATAACGCCAAGGTTGCCAGGCCCGTATCCCATACCGGAGAGAAACAAGGTTGGGCGTAGGTTTCGTGATCTCTATGGACCAATAGTCGCTGAAGCGCCCGCTTGGCGGATTGCCGCCTGGGGTCCTCGGGAGGAATGCCCATGGCGTCCATGGCTTCGTAAGCATTGACCATGGCCGGGAAGATGCCGCCGATGCCGTCTTCGCCGTTGAGCCGTTCCAGGGTCCAATCCAGGGCTTTTTCCAGCGCCCGTTGGCGGATATGAAAAGGAATCAAAGGTTCCATCCGCCGTCCGATCCGTTCCAGGAAGGCGACAAACTTACCAATGGGATGTTTGACGGAAGCGAAATAATTCTTTTCTTCTTCCGGGGGGACGGTGAATAATTCCCGAATATCGATTCCCTTGGGGTTCCTGGCTTTGACTTTAAGGGTGCAGAGAATAAATAACGGCACCATCACCGTTCTCGACCAATAGGAAACCTTACTCAAATGAAACGGAAACCATCTGGGCAGGAACATGATTTCCGCTGGGATAAAGGGAACGCCGCGCCAGGGAATTTGTTGAAACATGGCCAGCATCAACCGGGTGAAGACATTGGCCCGGGCGGCGCCGCCTTTGCTCAGGACGAACTGGCGGGCTTTCTCCATGTGGGGCGCGTTAGGGGAGTCTCCCGCCAGTTTCAGAGCATAGTAGGCTTTTACGGTACAACTGATATCCCCGTGCCCATCGGTATATAAAGGCCAGCTTCCATCCTCTTTCTGGCGGGCGCGGATATAATTGGCCAATTTGGCCTGGAGGATTTCATCCACTTCATCCATGTGGTGCATCATCAGGATATATTCAGAAGGGATGGTGCAGTCCGCTTCCAACTCAAACACCCAATAGCCTTCCGGGTGCTGCAATTCAATGAGCGCTTCACTGGCCCTCGCAATGGCGCGATCCAACTCGGTCGGAGCTAGTGCCTCGGAGGGAAAGGGCTTTTCCAGAACGGTTGGTTGAGTCATGAGATAGGCCTCTTGTTCGATTGTGTTTTCACTGGTTTATTCAGGAATAGGGGTCATCGTTGCCGTGCTAAGATCCAGTAATTCTGCTTTTGCAGGACCTGGCAGCCCCAGGCTGGCCAAATGAAAGAGTCCTTTAAGCAGAGCATCGCTGCGGTGGCACAGACGGGTGGTCAAGACCGTCGCTTTTACGCTGCGGCGCGATATTTTGACTGCATCCGATGCGCTGAAATAAGGGTTCTGGTGAATTTTTTTCAAGGTCAAAACCGCCATGCCAAGGGCCCAAAGGCAGAAATCCCGCAGCCCGGTTTCATACTCGGGAATCAAAAGGGTGTATTCCAATGCGTTGCGAAGATGGCCGTGGGCGATGGCAATCAATTGAGTCAAACCCTCAACGAAACGCGGGTCTTGGTGGCCTGGTGCCAGGTCATTTAAATCAAAACCGTGGGCAGAAAAAATATCCTGGGGCAGCCAGCAAACGTCTCTTTGTTTATCGCTCCAAATATCTTTGAGAATATTGGTCATTTGCAGTCCTTGACCGAAGGAAACCGCTAGCGTCATCATCCTGTCCCGGTGCCTGGCGATAACCGGGGAATAATTGCAAAAGACCCGGGTCAGCATCTCCCCGACTACCCCGGCAACGAAATAGCAATAGCGGTTCATCTCCGCCAGATTTTTCAGGCCGGCATGGAGATCTTGATCCTGATAATAAGCCATGCCCTCGCTCATGATATCAATGCACTTGACCAGCGCCTTGCGGTCGGCCGACGGGAAGCTGTGGGTAATGGCGATTACCCTTGGAACCTGACGGATAAGTTCATGCTCTGCGGGCAGGGTCTGGTCGGACAGCAGAGGTGACAGCGCCCTGGAAAATTCAAGCGGGTCTGCTTTTCCCTGGGTCACCAGAATGAACTGTTCGCAAAATTGGCGTTTGGTGGCGTGGTCTAGGGTAGCCTCGTCCTCAATGGTATCGACTATCCGGCACAGCAAATAGCCGTTGGAAACCACTTGGCATACCGGGCTCGGTAGCTGGGGGATGGTCAAGGCGAAGGTGCGGGAGACGCCTTCCAGTAACTGAGCTTGGAATGCATCGTCTGACAGTGCATCCAGATTTTCCAGCTTTGTGGATGAAGGACTGCTCATCGCAGATGCCTCCCAACGCAGGATCTGGAATGTAAATTATTTCCAATGAAATTCAGGCGCAGCGTTTCTCCCAACATCCCAAGCATTTTATAGATTTTGCCAAAACGGTCAAGGAATGTTGTATTTATGTCTAAAATCGTTAAACTAAGGCATCAGATTTATAGTAATTTAGCCACTTAAATTGTGGTTGCCTGGCAACAAATTATTTCCACCGAGGGTGGGATTACCTCCGCTGGAGTTTCTTTTGCGGGCAAAACATAGTTAAATACTCAAGTATTTTGGGGCGATATCGAGAGATCGGAGCCCTTCACATTTAGCCGAAGAGATAATAGGAGAAGGCGTCATGAGCATTCCGTTGCGTCAAAAAATCGCCATTGGCCGATATTTACTCACCCAGAAAATCAAAGGGGTTACGCGTTATCCCTTGGTGTTGATGTTGGAGCCCTTGTTTCAATGTAATTTGGCCTGTGCCGGTTGCGGCAAGATTGATCATCCCGACGATATTCTCAAGCAAAGGCTGAGTGTGGAGGAATGCCTGCAAGCGGTGGATGAGTGCGGCGCGCCAGTGGTTTCCATTCCGGGAGGGGAGCCTTTATTGCACAAAGAAATGCCTGAAATTGTTCGGGGTATCGTCAGCCGCAAGAAGTTCGTCTATCTATGCACCAATGCCTTGTTGCTGAAGAAACGCATGAAGGATTACACCCCTTCTCCTTATTTGACTTTTTCCGTTCACTTGGATGGTTTGAAGGAACGGCATGACGCATCGGTATGTCAGGAAGGTGTATTTGAGCGGGCGGTGGACGCCATTCGTGAGGCTTTGGGAAAAGGGTTCCGGGTAACGGTGAACTGTACCCTTTTCCAAGGAGAAAGCGCGGAGGAAATTGCCCAATTCCTGGATTTTTGCACCGATTTAGGGGTCGAGGCGGTGACCATTTCCCCCGGCTTTCAATATGAGCGCGCGCCGAGGCAAGATGTTTTTATCCGCAATTCCGATACTAAGGAATTGTTCCGCCGATTGTTCAAGCTGGGCAAAAGCAAGGCCAAAAAATGGCGCTTGAACCATTCTGCCTTTTATCTGGATTTTTTGGCGGGCAACCGGGCATACGCCTGCACCCCTTGGGGCAATCCCACCCGTAACGTTTTCGGCTGGCAGAAACCTTGTTATTTCCTTTCCGACGAAGGGTATGCGCCGTCTTTTCAGGCGCTGATGGAAGAAACGCCGTGGGAAAAATACGGCACCTCGAAAAACCCCAAGTGTGCCAACTGCATGGCCCATTGTGGCTATGAACCCACTGCGGTGGAAGATACCCTGGCGCATCCGCTGCAAGCCGCCTGGGTATCATTATTCGGCCCCCGCACCGAGGGACCGATGGCGCCAGAGCCGGTTCATATGTACGAAGAAACAGAAGAAACCCGGATTTCCGAACCCGCGGAGGCTATGAAATAATTCTTCGGTTTTTCCTATTGGCTCGATGCCATTGTCAATGTATTCCGGTTTTCCTGCCGTGGGGCGACGCGGGATCTTTTACGCGACATCTTCCTGTTCTGCGCGAAGTTCCTGCCCGGATATCCCTATCCGGGCACTCGACCTACTGCTAAAGTCCACTGGACTTTTCGGTTCGGCCTGCCCCTGGAGGTTTGATGGCGGCCATCCAAGTTACCAGCATCCACGCAAGAAAGACCCGAATACTCAGCAATATCCAATCGTCATAATATTTCCTGTGAATACTCCACCGGCTAAAAGCCGGTGGCTTCGGGTTACGGCTGAAAGCCGGTCATTTCGCCTAAAGGCAATTTACAGCACACTGAAATCATCATCGGGTTCATCCGGCTTCTGATTCTTTATGTACTCCTTCCAGACTTCGTCCGTCACGTTACCACTGGAAGCTACCCAGTATCCTCTGGCCCACAAATGTTGCCCCCAGTATCTCTTCCTCAGCGAAGAAAACTCTGCCAATAATTTGTGTGAACTTTTCCCCTTGAGAAATTGCACTGCTTTCGATACCGACAAATTGGGCGGGATGCCTATCAGTATATGCACATGATCCCGGTTGATCGAACCCGCATAGATGATCATCTCCTTGCTACGCGCTATCTCTCGAAGCAATTCTCGGCAGCGCAACCCAACATCACCTCCCAAAATCGGATAACGGTACTTCGTCACCCAGACCAAGTGGTACTTGCAATCCCATATCGTATGGCCGCCGTGCTTGTAATTCTGCATGGCGTCAAGCTTACCACCCCATCCCTGCCGCCTAAAGGCGTGGGATTTACGGATCCCCTATCGGGGACTTTAAA